>NZGN01000018.1:0-88945 GCA_002691045.1 Marinovum sp. | reverse complement strand
TCCGTGTCCAGAAAATCCATTCAAAAAGAAGAAGTTTTGAACTTCATTGTGTGGTCCCACGATAGCATTCTGATCCAACGTATTCATAGAATAATGACCTGCCCAATCATGCATCAGCTTTATGGACTCAAAGTTTGGGATGCGATGTGCCAAAATCGGCCAGACTTTTTCTTCCCATAAGTCATGGTCCATTTCAAAATCATCAAAGTCGACAGCTGGATCCTCAACCCCGTGTCCACCGGCTTGGTATGTTCCGCCTCCATTTTCGCGAACATGAATACCGGATGGATCAATTGTTAATGGAAGCTGGCGATCCAGTGGTTCCTCTGCCTTAAATATCCATGAGTAACGCTTTCTTGGCTCAACTGGAATGTAAATTCCAGCCATTTTTGAAGTAAACGCTGCTCTAGGACCAGAAGCATTAACAAAATTTTCTCCAGCGATAAATTCTCCAGATCTAAGTTTTATACTTTTAATCCTATCACCTGACTTATTTTTGATAATATCAACAACTTGGTTTTCTATATATTCAACACCGTTTTCTTGCGCCTTATTTCTCCAACAGTCAAAGACCGTCATGCTGTCCCAGTACCCCTCATTCACAAGGTTTATTGAGCCCAAGACAATGTCTTCCACGTTATAGAAAGGATAGCTTAACTTAATTTCTGTTGGAGAAAGCAATTCAGTTGCGGCTCCAGCTTCAATTTGAATTTTCTGATTATCTTTAAGAGTTTCAGCAAAACTAAGGTCATCTGCAAGATACATATATCCGAATGAATTAATTGTTAGTTTTGGTATCCTTATTTCATCACCCATGTATTCTTGCAGGTTAAGAACAAAGTTGGCAGCAAACTGTGATATTTGAACGTTAAGTTTGGTGCTAAATTGTTGTCTCATACATGAGGTCGTGTGTGCGGTAGAACAAAATTCATACTTCTGGTCCTTTTCAACAACCAGAATTGATCCATTGAAGTCGGTATTTTGACTTAAAAACCAAGCTGCAGAGGATCCCATTATGGCTCCACCAATTATGACTACATCATAAGCACTTCTTTTTGGATTTTTTCCGAATTTCTTCATTTTAATCCGTTATGCAAGTTAACAACGCATTAGATAATTAATTCAAAGACAACTCTTTAGCCAGACAGAATTTCTGATAATTTTTTTGAAGTTTTAGATAATTAAGGGCCCCATTTGAAGAAGGGGCCCCTTAAATTTTAAATTGCGCTTAGTTCCTGCTCTAAGTCTGCCATTTCTGCGCCCCCTGCCATTAATCGGCGGATGTCTTCCCCGGCAAGCTCTTTTTTCGTGCCTGCGCCTATCACTTTTCCAAGTGCTAAGAAGGTATATCGATCAGCAATAAGCTTTGAGTGTATTTCATTATGGGTAATAAAAATGATTGCAATATCGCCTCGTGCACGGACACGCTTAATTGTTTTGAGAACTTCCATTTGCTGTTTTTGCCCAAGAGCCGAAGTGGGCTCGTCCAAAATCAAAACTTTTGCTCCAAAATAAATGGCGCGAGCGATTGCAAGAGTTTGACGCTGACCACCAGACATTGTTCCAACTGCTTGACTTGGATCTGAAAAATCGATGCCGATTTTTTTCATTTCTTCGTGCGCTATTTTGTCCATTTCGTCCATACGAAGTACGCCAAAAGTGGAAGTGAGCTCACGCCCCATGAAAAAATTACGAGTAACGCTCATCAGCTGATTGATAGCTAAATCCTGATAAACAGTTCCGATACCTGCGGCGGCTGCATCTCGAGGGTTTCGGAAGTATACCTTTTTATCATCAACGTAAATGGAACCGCTTGTTGGCTGGTGAACTCCTGATAAAATTTTAATCAAGGTAGATTTGCCAGCACCATTATCTCCCAACAAAGCGTGAACTTCGCCAGGGGTCACTTCCAAATCGACACCATCAAGGGCCATGAATGGGCCAAATTTTTTGACCACATTCTCAACGCGCATGTAGCTTTTTGCTGCCATGTCTAAATCCCCCCTGTAATACGTTTACGGATACGCTCGTTGGCAAAAACAGCAGCTAGTAGCACAGTTCCTACGAAAACTCGAAACCATGCACCGTCGATCCATGGAATGAAAAACACAGCATTGGCAACGAGCCCAAATGTAACTGCACCAAAAACTACACCAACAATTGTTCCGAAGCCTCCGGTCATGAGGATACCCCCAACAACAGCTATCGCAATCGCTTCTAGCTCTTTAAACATCCCTTTAGCTGCATCTGAAGAGTTTGTATCGAAGACCTGACATGTTGCAAAGATAGTTGCGCAAAATGCAGAAAACATAAAAAGTCCAACTTTAACTCGGTTGACTGGTACACCATTAGCGCGTGCACTTTCTTTGTTATCGCCTGTGGCATAAATCCAACTTCCCAATTGGGTTCTTGCTAACACATACCATGCAGCTCCAGCAATAATTATGAACCACAAAAGTCGGGCGTCAAACCCTGTCACCCATTGTTCCATCTTTCTATTTATATTTAGGAAACTTAAATAATTTATGAGGTCTAATTTTTCGGATTTTGTCATATCAGCAGTAAATTCTAGCCCTGCTGAAACTTTCGTTCCAATCCAATACCAGGCATCGAAAAACCAACCAAAAACTTCTCCACCCATTTGTTCTGCAAACCAACTTTCCTTTTTGAAATCAGGTAGACCTGAAACGTTGGTGTTTTGATTAATAAGTCGGAAGCAAACTTCTGTTAGTCCCCGGAGGAAAAACCAGAATGCTAGTGTAACTATAAAACTAGATAGTCCAGATCGCACCACAATTGTGCCTATGAGCCATCCGAACGCCAGTGTCATTATAAGAGTGACTAAAAAGGCAAGAAAGGGCGTTGCTTCACCTAATCCAAAGGGGAGACCCCATTTCATCATGATTGCTATCGACATCCCAGCGAATGCTATCATTGGCCCAATCGAAAGGTCGAATTCACCCGCAATCATTAAGAGCGCAGCACCGGTTGCTATTATTCCAAGCTGTGCAATGATTGCTATATTGTTTTTTAATCCCAGGGCATTAAAGGCTTTTCCGTTGGATGCAATTGCAAGTGCTACGATGATAATCATCATCACGATGAAAGCTCCAATTTCAGGCCGTCGTACTGTTCTTTGAAACCAATTTTCTGTTTGGAGTCTATCGGACTCACTTCGATCTGTCATATCTATCTCTCTATAAGATTAAGATGTTTTAATTAAAGAACAGGCGGGGACTCCCCGCCTGCAATTTTGCCATGTGAGCAAAGCTTATCGGTTTACACCAGCTTGAGCTGCAACGTTTTTGTAGTTTGAACTATCAACAAAACCAGGACCTGATGGAATGTTTGCACCTGGTAGCATTCCAGCATTGGTGTTGTACAGGTGAAGTACGATAACTGGCATGTAACCTTGTAGACGCTGCTGTTGGTCGATTGTAAATGATGCATCGCCATTCGCAATCATGTCCATAACACCTGGAGACAAGTCAAAACATGCCAAGTGAGTATCCGCTCCAACATCTTTGATAGCCTTAAGAGCGGCTTCACACACGTGAGGGCCGGCAGCCAAGACTCCGTCGATAGAAGGATCTGCTGAAAGTGCAGCTGCAGTACGAGTCTCAATTTGTTGAACGTCGTTTGACACGTCAATCATGTTAAGGTCGCCACCAAGACCAGCAAAGTAACCTTCGCAACGATCAACAAGAGCTGTATTGAAAGCTTCTTGGTTCAAGCAAAGGCCGTTAGTAACGCCTTCAGCTTTAGCGCGAGCACCAGCTTTTTCACCAGCTAAACGCTCTGGCTGACCCACGTGCATAATGGCTCCAACACTTGCAGATGATTCAAGTCCAGAGTTCATAGTAATCACTGGAATTCCTGCATCTGAAGCAGCTTTGATTGCTCCACCTAATGCATCTGGATCTGGTAGAGAGACGATGATACCGTCTGGGTTTGATGCTGCTGCTGCTTCGATCAACTTTGCCATGCCGGACATGTCGCCTGATGGATCAAAGTTGTATTCGAAATCAGCTCCGATAGCAGCTGCTGCATCGCGGCCGCCTTTTTCAACAACTGGCCAGAAAGAATCTGTACCTTGTGTGTGAGTGATCATGACATAGCGTTCTGCCATTGCCATTGTTGACATTGTTGCGAGCGCTGCAACTGTAGCCAATAGTTTCTTCATATTTACCTCCCAAAGAGTTTAAGCCGAAGTGGCCGGGTTTGCGCGGAATTATTCCGCAATTAAGACTGTAGTGATGAGTTTGAAGCAAGCTGGATTAACCCAGTTTAGCAGTGTTCACCCCCACAGCTATCTCGGATATTCAATTTCCGGTTTTTTTTAGCAGTGCAAGTATAACTATAAAAGCAATAAATTGTCTAAACATTTTTCACAGAGTTCTTTTGTAATCGTTGAACCTTACGTCAACCTGACACGTATTTTGAGTATCTGATAGAAAATGAAAGACTTATTTTTACTTAAAGCACCTCCTTTAATTGAATTGAATTTCCTGAACTTTGAGACAGAGTTGCGGCTTCGGCCATAGCGAGCGCTGCAACACCATCGTCCAAAGTTACAGGTACGATTGTATTTTCCTTCAATGATTTTATAAAAGCGTCCCACTCAGCTTTGTAAGCGGACATATAGCGTTCTAGAAAAAAGTATTTGGGTTTGGCACTTAAAACGCCAGAGCTGGTAGATTTAACCACACTATTTTCAACAATGTTTTCTGCCTGTAGTAAACCTTCAGAGCCTAAGATCTCAACTCTTTGATCGTAACCGTATGCTGCTCGACGAGAATTCTTGATGACAGCAATTTTTCCATCTGCATAGATCATTGTAACGACAGCTGTATCAACATCCCCAACAGCACCAATTTCTGGGTTTATCAATGAATGACCTGCCGCAGAAATAGTGATGGGTAATTCGTCCATTATAAAATTCGAAAGATCAAAATCGTGAATCATCATATCTCTGTACAACCCGCCAGATGTTTTCACATAAGAGACTGGAGGAGGAGCTGGGTCGAAAGACGTTATTGTTAATAACTCACTCTTTCCAATTTCATTATCATCGAGCGATTTTTTTAGTTGGGCAAAGTTTGGATCGAAACGCCTATTAAAGCCAATCATGATAGGACTGTTCTCAGAGCTAACTTTGTTGAGACATTCTTTTGCCCTACTAAGGCTAAGATCGACTGGTTTCTCACAGAGAATGGCTTTGCCAGCTAATGAAGCTTTTTCAATAAAGTCCGCGTGTGTATCGGTAGAGGTTGCAATCAATATTGCATCAACATTGGGATCTGATATAATTTCGTCACTGGATTTTACAGCTGCCCCGTATTGCACGGCTATGTCATTAGCAGAGCCACTATCAATATCGGATACAGCATAAAGGTTGCTTTCGGAATGGGAAGCTATGGTTTCGGCGTGAAGTCTCCCAATCCTACCAGTTCCAAGCAGGCCAACCCTGATCATTTAGTACGAATCCTCCCAGAAATGTTACCGCTAACATAATGATTATTTTCATAGGATCAAGGTAGAAAATAAATGGCGTTCGAATTAAATGTATGACGTTTTCAAGTTATTGATAACGTTGAAAATAAATCCTTTTTGCTGTTTTAAAAAAAATATCTTCTGAATTTTGTGTACCAATGATGTTGTTCAATCTCTTATACAAATCATCAAAAGAACTCGATAAACTGTCGACCGGAAAGTTGGAACCAAACATTACGCGCTTTGGCCCAAATTGGTTTATAACTGTTTTTGCAATTGGCTTAACTGACGTTTCAGTCCAGTTATGCTCAAACATCCCTAGTCCAGATAATTTACAACTCACATTTTCTAATTTTGACAAATGCTTTAGGTCTTTAGCCCAAGTTGATATCCCTTTTGAAGATCTGTTGTAAGGCGAACCAGCATGGCAAAGTATTATTTTAAGATCTGGAAAATGTGAAAATACATTTGCACATTGTTCTGATAATTCCGGTATAATTTGTAAGTCAAAAGAAAGGCCTCTGTCAGAGATAGACTGAAGTCCGGCTTTAAATGCATCGGACTCCAATAACGTATTTGTTCCACTGACAGTGTCCTCTAATGGTGACCTCCCGATTATTTGCCTGACGCCAACGACAGAGGAGAGTTTTTGTAATTCATCTAATTGGTGCTCACAATCATTTAATGACAAATCACAAAACGCGACTTGAACCATCGGCCAAGATGGATTTTGTTTTGCTATCGTATCTACCCATTTTGCTTCCTTAAGGGCATTAGCTGCCCCAACTTGTATATGTACCGATGCTTTAAATCCATGAGCATTAGCTAATTCTATATGTTCATCAATGGTGTAATTGCGTTGTATTGGAGTTGGATCCCCAAAGAAGCGTCTTTTTCCTTTTTCCATTAACCATGGGTAATCTACTGCGCCTAAATCCCATAAGTGATGATGTGCATCAATCATTTAAGGCTCTTACCATTTGCTGCTTGATCCAGAATATCTAATCCTTGTTGCTTCCAAAAATACAGCAGATCAATAAAAACCCAGTTTTCTGCCAGCTTATTTTTTGATCTACGATATATATCAATCACTCTGAACTCACCAACTTTGTCTGTTGCAGGAAACCCCATAAATTCGTCAGTCAGTTTAGCGGTAAAGTTTGGCCAACCGAAGAAGCCCCCGAAATGCCCTTCTGAAAGTCGACAGATATGATTGGTTTTGCTTCTTTCTGAAAAGGCCTTGCGGAATGGACCGGAGTGCTGTTTCGCATATCGCTCAGTTGTGAAGGTTGCACCTATACCAGATGGTCCCCACCAAATCATGTCTTCACACCAGGTTCTACGTAGCTCATCCTCCAGTTTCATCCCACTGTTCCACTGACCTAGATCGCTGATCATTGAGTTTATTAAATCCAGAGTTTTTTTACTTTCATTTAGGTCTTGCTGGTCAAATAATAAACCGTTGTGGGGCATTGGTCCCGGTTGTACGAGATGCGCAGCAGTAGCTTTGGGAAATGGATTATAATTTGCTTGCATCATAAAATGTGGAACGTCAAAATACATCGCAGTTTCAATAATTTTTCCATCTTCTATCTTGTTAAACTCGCAATAGCGCAAAAAGGCCATTTTACCAGTTGGTTGCAATCCAAGCCATGCATTATCGAATAGTCCCATTAGGTGGCCCATCGATACAACCCAAGTTGAGTTGAAATCATCAATTTCATTTTGGCCGGCGAAAAAAATATCAACGCGCCTTTGCATATGATCCATTGCATTTCGTAATGGGATCCAAAAAATTTCTGCAATTTCTTGAGCGCCTTGAATTTCGTTGAAGGGGTAATAGCCTCTCCAGATGTGATTTGTATGTGTGTGCTCTGAAATTATGTCGGCAATTTTAGAGACCGAAGAAGTATCAAGTTTTTGGTAAAAATTCCAAACAAGTTTTTTACAATTTTGTAAGTTGTTTGGATCCATTTTAAATTTACTTTCTGGCAACGTAAAAAATACTTGCCAAATAGATTAAACCGAGTCTAGTATTTTTTGCATGCGTATGCAAAATTTGTACTCCGGGGGGGTTTGATGGCGGAAGTAGAACTTAGCAGCGTTTCAAAGCGTTGGGGTAGTTTTGTTGGCGTTGATAATTTCAATCTGAAGATCCCTGATAAAGAATTTCTTGTTTTATTAGGTCCGTCTGGGTGTGGAAAGACGACAACCATGCGAATGATAGCTGGCCTAGAAGATCCATCTGAAGGGCAAGTTATAATTGATGGCAGTATTGTGAATGACGTTGAGCCTAAGGACAGAGATGTGGCCATGGTCTTTCAAAGTTATGCTCTTTACCCAAATATGAATGTTTATGAAAACATTCGGTTCCCCCTGAAGGTACGAGGAATTCCGAGCGAAACCCATGATGCAAAAGTAAGGAGAGCATCATCAATGGTGGAACTCGATGAGTTTTTGCACCGGAAACCCGCCGAACTGTCTGGTGGTCAGCGACAGCGAGTAGCACTAGCGAGAGCAATTGTACGTGAGCCCAATGTGTTTTTAATGGATGAACCTTTATCTAATTTAGACGCTAAGTTAAGAATTTCAACGCGTGCTCAAATAAAGAATCTATCTCATGAACTAGCAGTAACCACCATATATGTAACTCATGATCAGGTAGAAGCGATGACGCTTGCTGATAGAGTGGTGGTGATGAACCATGGTGTAGTCCAACAAGTAGGCACACCAACAGAGATTTACAATTCGCCTTTAAATACTTTTGTTGCGGGTTTCATAGGTAGTCCGGCGATGAACCTTCTGGAAGGACATGTCTCGAATGGTTGTTTTGAGACTAAAAGTACAAAGATTAGTGGCCTTAAGATAAAAGATGGCCCGATCACGCTTGGTTTTAGAGCTGAAGATGCAGAAATCTCGAAGCGTAAATCCGAGATTGCATCAACTGTTTATGCAATGGAGTTACTCGGTGATGCAACCATGGTGACCATTAGAATAGAGGACAAACTAATAAGCGTGAAAGCTGACAAAAATTTTCGTGCAGAAATTGGAGATAAAATAAATTTCTCAATTCCTGCGCAAATTTGCCATCTGTTTGATGCAAAGACAGGTGCAAGACTTTCGGGATGACCCGAACAAAACCCACTCGCGTGGACCAATTGATGTAATTTAATGACATCACTCAAACTAGGGAGACCTTTAAATATGAACTCAAAATTATTGTCGATAGTAGGCGCACTCTCAATCACTGCTTTTAGTGCTGCGCAAGCTTGTGAAATAAATGCACGTGTTAGTGTAGTTGGAAATGAGTTTCCAGCGATCCAAACTGTTGGGGCTGGAGCTGCTGCATGTACTGGTGCAGAGGTTTCAACTAACCTCACAGCTGATCACCAAAAAATTAATGTGCCTGGGATGCAGGGCAACCCAGCAGAATATACTTCAGCGATTGTTGCGAATTCATCAATTGTCGCTTTAATGAATGAAGACGTTATTCGTCCTTTGGATGATTTAGTTGCAAAACATGGTGGTGATCTTCAGTCTAGCCAGCTTATAAAAATAAATGGCAAAACCATGGCCGTTGCGTTTATGGCTAATGCGCAGCATTTAATGTACCGCAAAGACGTTCTTGCAGATTTAGGAATAAGCGTTCCAAAAACATACGAAGAAATGTTAGCAGCTGCTGAAAAAATTCGTTCATCAGGAAAAATGCAAAACCCAGTTGGTGGGGCATATGCTGCTGGTTGGAACTTAGCGCAAGAATTTAATAACATGTTCTTGGGATATGGTGGTTCACATTTTGAAGCGGGTACAGCTAATCCTTCAGTGAATTCTGAAGCGGGAATTAATGCGCTTAATATGATGAAATCTCTTTCTGAATATATGAACCCAGATTTCTTAACACACGACTCTAATGCAACAAATGCTGAATATAGAGCAGGTAACATTGCTCTGTTAAACATGTGGGGCTCAAGAGCTTCATCGCAAACAACAGCTGAAGGCGTTACCGAGGCTGTTAAGAATGGTCACGCTATTGCTGGCCCTATGACAGTTGGCGGTGGTTCAACTGCAGCTTCTACACTTTGGTGGGATGGTTGGACTGTTGCTAAAAATGTTTCTGACGCTGAAGCCGAGGCAACATTTATAGCAATGATGAACGGCATAAATCCTTCGATGATGAGTGACGAGAATATTCGTACTCAGGCTGTTTGGTTGATCGATGGTTACAAACCAACTGATGCGGCTGTAGGTGTTTTTGAAGCGGCTAAGATGGGAACTACTCCATATCCAATGCTTCCTTACATGGGCCTTATGCATACTGCGTTAGGCGCAGAATTACCTGATTTTATGCAAGGTAAGGAAAGTGCTGAGCAGGCTTTAGCCGATGTCGAAGCAGCTTACGTCGCTGCAGCCAAGGAAAAAGGCTACTTGAACTAATTTAAATTATTGAAGGGGCGCGAGAGCGCCCCCTTATAACAACTGAGCCTTTTTAAATGAAACACTCTACTTTTATTTGGTTTTTCTCACCAACAGCTCTTGCAATGATCCTTTTTATTGCTTTCCCAATTGTGTCTGTGCTTGTTCAGTCTGTGCATGCTCCACACAAAGCTGTTTTGGTTGAAGTAGAGACATGTACACCTTTGGTTGGGTGCACAATAGAAACTTCGATAGATCAAGAGGCTACAAGAGAATTACGGGAAGAAAAACCAATTGGTCGTTTCATTGGTTTGGAGATATTTAGCGATCGAGGCCATTTGGCGATATCAGAAGTAAAAGAGAGCTGGTCTAGCTCCACAAATTTCAACGAATTTTTTAAAAAGCTCGGCAACTTGCCATTTTACAGAGCAATGGCTTTTACTCTTACCTTTACTTTTATCGTTACGCCGCTTGTTGTTATTGTCGGGTTCTTGGTTGCACTAAACGTAAATGCACTCCATGAAAGAGTTAAAGGTGTCGTTGTATTTTTTTCTCTTTTACCTTTTGTGATAACACCACTGATCGGAGCGCTTGTTCTATTTTGGATGATAGATAGCCGCGGGGTATTGGGATCTGCCATACAGTGGATTTTTGCCGATCCTAATTTGTCTTTGAAAGCGTCGACCGGCTTAATGTGGATTTCTCTTATCGTCTATGGAGTATGGCACGCTGCACCGTTCGCATTTGTTATTTTCTATGCGGGTTTGCAAACTTTGCCAGCTGATCAATTAGAAGCTGCACAAATTGATGGCGCAACGCGAACCCAGCAGGTTCGATACGTCGTTCTTCCGCACTTAATGCCGTTAGTCTCTTTTGTAGCGCTCATTCAATTGATGGATAATTTTAGAGTATTTGAACCTATTGTTGGTTTCAATGCATCAGCGCATGCTCAGAGTCTAAGCTGGTTTATTTTTAATGATCTAGGTGGCGAAACTCGCCAGTTATCTTCGGCATCTGCAACGTCAGTTCTGACAATAATTGGGGTGACGATCCTTTTGCTACCAGTCTTAAGAAGAACGTGGCGAGACTTTATGGAGAAAGCCAAATGACAATTGCTTCCAAAAGGCGCTCATTAAGTCTTCGAATTATTATATATATCTTTGCCGCACTTTGGTTATTAATCGCGGCCTTTCCATTTGTTTGGACATTTTGGGGCAGCTTCAAGGTTGAGCTTGATTTTTTCTCGGTGGCAAACTGGACGAACGCTCTGACTGGTGAGCGAACGATAGCTGAATATGGTCAACCTTTTACAGACGCTGGTTATGAAGGGGCTTGGATAAAAGAAGAGTTTTGGCGGAACGTTATAAATACTTTTATCGTTTGTTTTTTCGTTGTCTGTACGTCACTTACCATTGGAACACTGGGTGGTTATGCATTATCACGCTCTGGTTATCGCTATACACTTATTTTGCTAATTGCGGCTTTAATTTTTCGAGCAATGCCGCCCATTACACTCGTTTCTGGTTATATGCTGCCATTTTTTGAATGGAATGTTTGGGGCATTTTACCAACGACAATAATCGTTTTGGTGGCAATTAACCAACCCTTCACCCTGTGGATGTTACACTCGTTC
This sequence comes from Marinovum sp., assembly GCA_002691045.1. Classification (GTDB taxonomy): domain Bacteria; phylum Pseudomonadota; class Alphaproteobacteria; order Rhodobacterales; family Rhodobacteraceae; genus Salinivivens. The sequence goes on along the minus strand of NZGN01000018.1, from coordinate 77,406 downwards.
TTTCAAAATATACCAAAGGAACTTGATGAAAGTGCCAAGGTGGACGGCTGTTCTCAGTTCAAAGCTTTTCGCCTTGTGATCATCCCAGTGATGTGGCCCGGCGTCATCACTACGGGCCTTTTTAGCTTTCTGTTAGCTTATAATGATTTTGCAATAACATCGATGTTACTTTCTGAGGATAACCGCACCATGGTACCTCAAATTGCTGCCTTTTTAGGTACAACTTATACTGAAGGAAATGTGATGTTTGCTGTCGCGGCTGTTGTTTCTGCAGCAGCGCCACTTTTCATTCTTGTGATGTTTTTCCAAAGGCAAATAGTTAGCGGACTTACTGCAGGGGCAGTAAAGGGATGAACTGTTTTAGAGAATTAGAGTTACCAAAGATATTAAACGATATTGAGCTAGTGATTGGAAAAGGTAGAAATCAATGAAGGGTTCACGTCCAAAACAAGCAGCGCTTACAAAGAATACTGATCTTACAAAAACCGATGAAACGCGTCGGATCATTGAGGAAATGGTTGATGGCTTAAATGATCATAGGATAGATGATATTGGCGAATTTTTTTCTGATAATTTCCGTTGGATGGGTAACCAAGGTTGTGGAACAAAAATTGGTTTGAAGGAATTTCAAGACAATTGGCAACGACCTTTTCAGGCAGCCTTCTCAGATAAGGTATGTATTGATGAAGGACGTATCTTTATGGGCGAGTGGGGTGCTGCATTTGGACGACAAGAGGCAACCCATACTGGTGAATTCCTTGGGATCGCTGCAACGGGCAAACGAATAGAAATTCGTTATATGGATTTCTGGAAAGTTATTGACGGCAAAATAGTAGACAATTGGGTCAATGTTGATTTCGCACATGTTGCAGCGCAACTCGGTGTAGATTTGTTTGATGGGCATGGTTGGGAAGCTTATGACCGAGGTGATAAAATTGCACCCCAACCTGACAAGGGGAGTAATTAAAATGGCAGTCAATTTTCTAAAGAAATCAAAAACTGAAACAGAAAAAGCTGCAGAGGATGCTAAGGTACGCGAAGTTGTAGAGGCTACCCTGACTGAGATTGAAAAGAATGGTGATCAAGCCGTCCGTGAATTGAGTAAAAAATTTGATAATTATACCCCGGAAAATTTTCGATTAAATAAGAGTGAAATTGAAGCAGCTATGCAAAAGGTATCCTCACGGGATATGGAAGATATTCAATTTGCTCAAAAGCAGATAAGAAACTTTGCTGAGGCTCAGCGAGCTTCTATGACTGATGTAGAGATTGAAACTATGCCAGGTGTCATTCTTGGCCACCGTAATATTCCCGTCCAATCAGTTGGCTGTTATGTGCCAGGGGGAAAATTTCCGATGGTTGCTTCCGCGCATATGTCAGTTCTAACGGCATCTGTTGCGGGAGTTCCTCGCATTATTGCATCAGCTCCTCCTGTCAATGGAGAACCTCATCCTGCTATCGTTGCAGCTATGCATATGGGTGGCGCTCATGAAATTTATGTTATGGGTGGAATTCAAGCCGTCGGCGCCATGGCTATTGGGACTGAAACTATTGAACCTGTTCATATGCTGGTTGGTCCTGGAAATGCTTTTGTAGCTGAAGCAAAACGTCAGCTTTATGGACGCGTCGGCATAGATCTTTTTGCTGGGCCTACGGAAACAATGGTGATTGCAGACCATACAGTTGATGCTGAACTATGCGCAACAGATTTACTGGGTCAGGCAGAGCATGGATATAATTCGCCAGCAGCTATGATTACTTGCAGTGAAAAACTGGCTCAGGATACAATGATTGAAATAGAACGCATTTTGAAAATTTTACCAACCTCAGAAACGGCATCTGCCAGCTGGGAAAATTATGGTGACATGATACTTTGTGATACACACGAAGAAATGCTAGCCGTCGCGAACGACATGGCATATGAACATGTACAAATAATGACAGATCGAGATGATTGGTACCTCGAAAACATGCATTCGTATGGGGCCTTATTTCTTGGTCCACGTACCAACGTCGCAAATGGTGATAAAGTCATAGGTACAAACCATACATTACCAACAAAAAAAGCCGGCCGATACACCGGTGGTCTTTGGGTTGGCAAATTCTTGAAAACTCATAGCTATCAACGCATTGAAACAGATGAAGCTGCCCAGCTGGTAGGAGAATATGGCTCCCGACTGTGTATATTGGAGGGATTTGTGGGCCATGCTGAGCAATGTAATGTTCGAGTTCGGAGATATGGTGGTAAAAACATTCCTTATGGAGAAGCAGCGGAGTGAGCAAGCTAAATGAAAGAAATAAAGCGGTTGCAATAGAATTTTGGGAGGCTCTCGATGCAAAGTCTGTAAAAAATTCAATATCAGTTAAGCTCGCTTCGGATATGCGCTGGGATGGGTTTGCTCCTTTTACCAAAACAAGCTCTTCTGAAGAGTTTTTAACTAAATTTGTGGAAGGATTTTATTCTATCTTTGATGTGGTCCGCCGTGAAACACATATATTAATTGGTGGTATTTCCAATGGTCGTGCTGATGGAAAAGATGATGGAAACCATTGGGTTGGGGGCACTGGATATTTACATGTAAGGCAGAAGCATAAATTTGGCCCCATATCTGCGCAAGAAAATCAACTCCGTTTAAGGTGGGGAGAGTTTTTGCAATTTGATGAGCTGGGTAAAATTATCCGAGTGCAAACAATTTTTGATATTATTGATTGGCTCGAGCAAATTAATTTATCTCCGCTTCCCAAACCTCTTGGTAACTTGCATGTTTATCCTGCCCCGACGGGTTGTGAGGGTTTCGTCTCTGATCAAGAGGCAAAAAAACAGTCAAAAAACTTATTAAAGTATGCGCGTGATTTTATTTTTGGCGGACTAAATGGGTTTGATAAAGTAGATTTAAAATCTATGGGAATGGCAGATTTCTTTCATCCTAACCTTAAGTGGTACGGGCCAGGTGGTATAGGCGCATGTCTATCATTTAAAGAGTTTGAAGACTTGCATCAACGCCCTTGGCTGCATGCTTTTCCAGATCGCCGTGTGGGAGATTTGGATAATCTTATCGCAGAAGGTAGTTTTGTTGGAGCTTCCAGCATGCCTGGTGTAAGTCTTACGCATCAGGGCCCATACTTAGGTCAAAAACCTTCCAACAATAAATGTACCGTAAATGGAATTGATTTCTGGCGTGAAGATAACGGGAAATTTGTTGAAAATTGGGTGTTTGTTGACATGGTGCATCTCTTTTATCAAATGGGCGTTGATCTACTAGCAATGGTAAAACATGATGTAGGAGATATCACTTGATTAGCTTTTTTCGTATTATACACCATGTTTTCAAAAAAAATTTTATAGACATTCCAGTGTGTAGATATGGTTGAAAAAGTCACGTCGTCACAAGTAGCAAAGAGAGCGGGCGTCTCGCAATCAGCAGTAAGTCGATTTTATACTCCAGGAGCTTCTGTCTCCGCAAAAACAGCAGCAAAAGTTAGAGTTGCAGCTACGGAGCTGGGCTACCGTCCAAATATTTTAGCTCGTGCAATGGTATCTGGGAAAAGCCGTATAATTGGTTTGGTTGTAGCCTATATGGAAAACTATTTTTACACCGAAGCTTTAGAAAAATTGTCAAACGCTTTTCAAGAACGCGGCTACCATGTATTGATTTTTATGGCCTCTCAAACAGCTGGCAATGTTAGCTTAGTCGTTGAAGAAATATTAGATTATCAAGTTGATGGTATTGTCATGGCCTCTGTAGCACTTTCCTCAGAAGTTGGTTCAAGGTGTCAAGCCGCTGGTGTTCCCGTTGTTTTATTTAATCGTTCCCAAGACATGCAAGATATATCGTCGATCACTTCAAACAATTTCGAAGGAGGACGAAAGGCTGCTCGTTTGTTAATTGATCTAGGTCATAAAAAGATTGGTTATATAGCTGGTTGGGAGGGTGCGTCGACACAACGGGATAGGGAGGCGGGCTTTAATAAAGAAATTTTAGATAGCGGCCGGTCAGTTTTTTTCCGGACAGTTGGAAATTTTCGAGCAGAAAAAACTAGGGTAGCTACGTTTGAAATGTTTGACAAACCTAAAGCTAAAAGACCTGATGCCGTTTTTATCGCCAATGACCATATGGCTTTCATAGTCATGGATATTTTAAGGTACGAACTAGGGTTGAGTATTCCAGATGATGTTTCTGTAATTGGATATGATGATGTTCCTCCCGCTGCATGGAAATCATATGATCTTACTACGGTTAGGCAACGCGCTAATTTGATGGTTCAAGAAACTGTCCACACAATTTTAAATCAAATTGAAAATCCAAATTCTACCAAGCCAACAAAACTTCAAATTGATAGTCCGCTAATTATTCGGTCTTCCACGCGTAATAAACCCAACTAGGAGCATTAAAATGCAGGGCTTTTCTAATAAATATAAAAGTTTTCCTGAATATATTATAGGAATTACGAAAGAAATTTGGGAAGACCGTGGAATTGCCACACTTCACGAATATTATTCTCCAGACATTATCGTAAGGTCGCCTGGCTCAATCGTAATAGGAAACAAAAACGTAATTGCTGCAACGATGGCGACTTTGGCAGAGTTTCCAGACCGCACTCTTTTTGGGGAAGACGTAATTTGGTCGGGTACTCCAGAAGCGGGTATGTTGAGCTCCCACAGGTTGCATTCAACTGCCACTCATTCTCGACCTGGAGTTTATGGAGAGCCTACTGGAAAAAAACTTGATTATAGGATTATTGCCGATTGCCATGCACGTAATAATCAGATTGATGATGAATGGTTAATCCGTGATCAAGGCGCAATAGTACGTCAGCTTGGTTTATCTCCTCATGAATACGCTCGAGATTTAATTGAAAAAGAGGGTGGAGCAGAAAGTTGTATTAAACCATTTTTACCAAAGGATGATGTCAAAGGCCCTTATGATGGAAAAGGAAATGATAATGAATGGGGTCAAAAATATGCTGATATTCTAAGTCGAATAATGAACGCAGAATTTTCTGTTATAGCAGGCGAATATGATAGAGCAGCGAATTTAGAATATCCAGGTGGCATAAGCGCTTTATCTCATAACGGAGCAGATCAATTTTGGATGGGACTTCGTGCATCGTTTCCAGATGCACAGTTCGAAATACATCATCAAATTGGTCGAGAAGATCCGTTCATGCCTCCCCGTGCTGCACTGCGATGGTCTCTTCATGGTAAACACGATGGTTGGGGTAGTTTTGGCACGCCATCTGGTGCTGATGTTTATATATTTGGAGCAACTCATGTAGAGTTTGGTGCTGTCTCTGGTGATATTCCAAAGGTTCGGCGAGAGTGGACATTATTTGATGAAACTGCCGTTTGGAAACAAATTTGTCTCAAGAGTGGGGCCTAAAATTTCTCTAAAATGTCAATTCAGAATTGGAGGTATATAAATGAAGCAAAATAAAATGGAAGATCGCATAGTTAGGTATGGGGAGCTAATTCCATGTAAAACTGCATTTATTGACGCACATACGCCAGGCAGTGATCAAAAAGAAAATTTTACAATAATTGGTGGGGGTGTTTCAGAAAGCCCTGATCAACATGTTCATATAGCTATTCCACATGGTTTTAATATAGGCGCTGCAGGGCAACCTCCCAAGTGTAGAAACTCCTTGCACGATCACAATACTGCCGAGGTGTTTTTCGTTTTATCTGGTCGGTGGAGATTTTTCTGGGGGCGATGGGGCAACGCAGGAGAAGTGGTACTCGAGCAAGGCGATATAATCAACATACCTACAGGAATATTCCGAGGTTTTGAGAATATTGGTACTGAATATGGTATGATTATGGCAATTCTTGGGGGCGATGATGCTGGCGGTGGAGTTCACTGGGCTCCACAAGTTATCAAAGATGCTGCCGAGCATGGTTTAATTCTTGGTGAAAACGGAAAATTATATGATCAGAAAAAAGGGCAAAAGTTACCAGATGGTATAGGCCCAATGCCTATTATGCAGAGTGAAGAGCTAGCTGAGAGGGCAGAGTTAAAAACGAGAGATGTGGTTCCAAATCACGTAGCTCGATTTTGGGATATGTTTGCTTTATCGGATAGCAGACCAGTTAACGTCATAGGAGAAAATGGTCTATTACGTGACAAGCCAGGGTTTGAAGTTGATTTCATAACTCGGGGTTCTGCAATCAAGAATGCCGAAAGCCATCAATTCCCATCTGTATTAATGCCTGTCCGTGGTCATTGGCGTATTTCCTGGGATAGTGATTCAGCAGTTTTGGCTCCTGGAGATACGATGTCAGTGCCAGCAGAACTAAATCATTCGATAGTTCCTGCGGTCACTGGAGAAGCTGCCTTGTATCAAGTCAAAGGAAACGCAGATCCAGCTGGTCATACTTGGAGGGGCTAGCAATTTTTTTAAAGAGAGGATGCCTTAATGGGTAAAATACTTACTTCACATGTTGGGTCTTTGCCACGTTCGCAAGAAGTCGTAGATTTTATATTTGCGCGTGAGAAAGGAAAAGAGTTTGTTCAAGCTGAATTTGACGATTGCATGACCCGATCGGTTTCCGAAACTGTGAGGCGCCAAAAAGAAGTTGGTGTAGACATTGTCAGCGATGGAGAAACATCTAAGATAAGCTATGCAACATATGTCAAGGACAGGTATACTGGTTTTGATGGTGATAGTCCCAGAAATGCACCGGCAGATTTAAAAAAATTTCCAAGTTTTCTTGAACGACTGGCAAATGATGGCGGTACCCCAACATATTCGAGACCAATGTGTGTAGGGGAAGTCAAGTCTAAGGGTCAAGGTGAACTAGAGAAGGATATTAAAAATCTTAAAGCAGCAATGGCTCAACATGGGGTTCAACGCGGCTTTATGAATGCAGCATCACCTGGTGTTATTTCGCTTTTTCTTCAAAATGACTATTACAAAACTAGGGAACAATACCTTGAAGCTTTAGCTCACGCTATGAAAGATGAGTATGAAACAATTGTTTCTTCTGGGTTAGATCTCCAGCTTGATTGTCCCGATTTAGCCTTGTCGCGACATATGCTATTTAATGACTTAAGCGATGAAGAATTTATTAAAGTCGCTGGCTTGCATATTGATGCATTAAATTTTGCTTTGTCTGACATATCAGCAGATAATGTTCGAATACATATTTGTTGGGGTAATTACGAGGGTCCCCACATCTGCGATATACCGATGTCCAAAATGTTTGATACACTCATGGCAGCAAAGGCTGGCTATGTTTTGTTTGAAACGTCGAATCCCCGTCATGGTCACGAGTGGACGGTCTTCAGAGATCGAAAATCTGATATACCGGATGATAAAATACTGGTGCCGGGCGTGGTCGACACGACAACAAATTTTGTGGAGCATCCTGAATTAGTAGCGCAAAGAATCAGAAATTTTATTAATATAGTTGGTGAAAATCGAGTTATAGCTGGCAGTGATTGTGGTTTTGGAACATTTGCAGGATTTGGGGCAGTTGATCCAGAAATAGCCTATGCAAAATTGGATGCTCTTTCTCAAGGGGCTAAACTGGCTCTCTAAAAACCTATTTGTTTATGCTCGAGGCGATGGCCTCGAGCTAAGTTTTACTCAGCTGCCTCTGCATATTCTGACATCGGTGGACAAGTGCAAACAAGATGACGATCACCATAGACGTTATCAATTCTATTAACTGGGGGCCAATATTTATCGACTTTAAAAGCTCCTGGAGGGAAACACCCTTGTTCACGTGAATATGGTCGTTCCCAACTGCCGACAAGGTCTTGGACAGTGTGAGGTGCATTACAAAGTGGATTATTATCCCTAGGATATTTACCATCTTCAATAAGTTTAATCTCTTCTCTGATTGATAACATGGCGTCACAGAACCGATCTAATTCTGCTTTCGTTTCTGACTCGGTGGGTTCAATCATTAAAGTACCCGCTACTGGCCAGCTCATTGTTGGAGCGTGGAAGCCACTATCAATTAAACGTTTTGCTATATCGTCAACACTTACACCAGCTGTTTCGGCAAATGGACGTGTGTCAATAATACACTCATGTGCAACTCTTCCATTTGCACCACGATAAAGAACATCAAATGCTCCCTCTAAGCGTTTAGCAATGTAATTTGCATTCAAAATTGCCACTCGTGTAGCTTGAGTAAGTCCTTCTCCACCCATCATTAGGCAATAGGCCCATGATATAGGTAGTAACGAGGGCGAACCAAAAGGTGCGGCTGATACTGGCCCAGTGTCGTCTCCAAGCTCTGGGTGTCCCGGTAAATGTGGTGTTAGGTGGGATTTTACACCAATAGGTCCCATTCCTGGTCCACCACCACCGTGAGGGATACAGAACGTTTTATGTAGATTTAGATGGCTGACATCACCTCCAATATCACCTGGACGGCTTAATCCGACCATTGCATTCATGTTGGCCCCGTCAATATAAACCTGGCCGCCATATTCGTGGGTGATTGCGCATACTTCATGGACTGTCTCCTCAAATACCCCATGAGTTGAAGGGTATGTAATCATGCAGCCAGCTAAATAATCTTTATGTATTTCAGCTTTCTCTCTGAAGTCTTTTACGTCGATATCTCCATTTTCGGCGGATTGTACGGGTATTACCTTCCATCCAACCATTTGAGCGCTTGCTGGATTGGTTCCGTGAGCCGACGTCGGGATCAAGCAAACATTTCTATGCTGATCACCATTAGCTCTATGAAATTCTGCTATTGTTAATAATCCTGCATACTCACCCTGCGCGCCCGAATTAGGTTGCATCGAAATTGCATCATAGCCTGTAATGTCACATAGCTTTGACGAAAGATCTGAAATCATTTCTTCATAACCAAGCGCTTGATCTCTTGGCGCAAAAGGATGCAAAAGTGAAAATTCACGCCAACTCACTGGCATCATTTCAGCAGCTGAATTTAATTTCATAGTGCATGAGCCAAGTGGGATCATTGCTCGGTCTAATGCTAGATCTCTATCTGCCAATCTCCGCATGTAGCGCATCATTTCAGTTTCTGCGCGGTTCATATGAAAAACGTCATGCTCAAGGTATTTAGTTTTTCGATGTAAGCTATTGGGAACCCGGTAATCATGGGATAGATCGTCATCATTTCGACTTATACCAAATGCACGCCAAACTGCCTCTGTAACTTTGCGCCGCGCGCGTTCATCTAAAGTGATGCCGATTTTTGTTTTTCCAACAGCACGAAGATTAATACCCTCGCGTACGGCTGCATCCATGACAGTTTTTTGCATTAGCCCGACTTCAACAGTGATTGTGTCAAAAAATGCATCTGGTTCTACTTTAAATCCGGCAGTTTCGAGCCCTTTCGCTAACCTTACTGTTTTTCTGTGGATCCTTTGGGCGATGGCTTTTAGACCTTCTGGACCATGAAATACTGCATAGAATGAAGCCATAACTGCCAAAAGTGCTTGCGCTGTACAAACATTAGAGGTCGCCTTTTCCCGTCTAATATGCTGCTCTCGAGTTTGTAGTGAGAGCCTGTATGCAGTTCTATTCTGCGCATCAATCGAAATCCCAACTAGTCGTCCGGGCATCGATCTTTTATAAGCATCCTTAGTAGCCATGTAAGCTGCATGGGGACCGCCGTATCCTACTGGCACTCCAAAACGTTGGGTGCTTCCGATTGCGATGTCAGCTCCCATGGCTCCGGGCTCTTTTAGTAGAGTAAGTGAGAGTGGATCAGCGGCGATGACAGCAATAGCTTTGTTTTCGTGGAGTTTTTCAATATGTTTTGTGAAATCTTTAACATGACCAAAAGTACCTGGATATTGAAAGATTGCTCCAAAAACGCTTGATGGACTAAGGTTGTCAGGGTCCCCAACAATAATTTTAATATTTAAAGGACGGGCCCTAGTTTTCATAACTGCAATGTTTTGGGGATGACAATTTTCATCAATGAAAAACGCTTTTTCTTTTGACTTGGCAACTCTCTCCGCCATTGTCATCGCTTCTGCACAAGCAGTGGCCTCGTCCAAGAGTGATGCATTGGCAATTTCAAGACCAGTCAGATCGGAGATCATTGTTTGGTAATTTAATAGAGCTTCCAAGCGCCCTTGGCTTATTTCCGGTTGATACGGTGTATAGGCCGTATACCAGGCTGGATTTTCTAAAATATTTCTTTGAATTACTGGGGGTGTAACTGTTCCATGATAACCTTGGCCAATAAGGCTGGTTAGAACTTTATTTTTAGATGCAGTGATCCGCATGTGGTTTAATAGAGCTCTTTCTGATTTAGGCTTTCCAAAGTTTAAAGGTTTTTTCTGCCTGATAGAACTTGGAAGCGTCTCATCAATAAGACTATCGAGATTGGACAGGCCCAGTGTTTCTAGCATATGAGCCATCTCCGATGGTGAGGGTCCAATATGCCTTCGGTTTGCGAAATCGTAGGGTAGGTAATCTGTTGGTGTAAATGGCATGAATTATTCCTTAATTGCTACAATATCAATTCAGCTAATAAGTTTATTGTATTCGTCTTCAGTCATATAGTCTTCTACTTGTGATGGATCCGATGGTTTCATCTTAAAAAACCATGCCTCGCCCATTGGATCTTCATTAACTTTACTTGGCTCATCCGATAATGCCCCATTAATTTCAATAATTTCGCCATCTAATGGAGCTAAAATATCTGATGCAGCTTTTACACTTTCAATAACTACAACCTCGTCATCTTTCGAAACAGTTATACCCTCGTCTGGAAGCTCAACAAAAACCACGTCGCCTAATTGCGTGCTAGCATGCTCGGTAATGCCAACAACAACTATTTCTCCCTCTGTTCGAAGCCATTCATGTTCTTCTGTAAATTTCATTTTGGTTCTCCTGTTGATTAGCGTTTAAAATTAAGCGGGACAAAAGGAAGTTCTGCAATCTTTACTGGCACCCTTTTCCCCCGAAGTTCACCGAATAAGTTATCATCGCTATCCACATATTCGCTATTAATATATCCCATTGCGACGGGGTGACCTACGGTTGGCCCATATCCGCCTGAAGTTATTTTTCCGATAACTTCTTTTGAGCTTTCTGTTTCATAAATTTCCACGCCTTCTCTCATTGGAGCTCGGGTTTGAGGAAGAAAACCCACTCTTTTTCTATAAGTTCCTGTGTCAAGCTGCTGGGTTATAATCTCATCACCTAGAAAGCCGTTGGCTCTTTCTCCATTTGTTCTTCTGGTTTTTTGAATCGCCCAAGTTAAAGAGGCTTCTACTGGTGTAGTCTCCTCATCAATATCATGGCCATAAAGGCATAATCCCGCTTCCAACCGAAGACTGTCACGAGCTCCCAGACCAATAAATTCGACTTCCTGTTTTGATAAAATACTTCTTGTTATAGCCTCAGCAGCGCTTGAAGGTATCGATATTTCGAAACCGTCTTCTCCAGTATATCCAGATCGTGATATCCAGCACTCAGCGCCAGCAATAGAAAGGGTTTCTACATCCATAAATTTCATGGCTGAAATCTGTGAATTGAATTCACTTAGAACGGTTTCGGAGTCTGGCCCTTGCAAAGCGATTAGGGCTCGATTTTCTATTACTTCAATTGAAATTTCTGGCTCTAAAAGTGTCCTTAAGTGAACTATGTCTGAGTCTTTGCAAGCGGCATTTAAAACAACAAAAATATGATCTCCTCGGTTACTAAACATTAGGTCATCTAAAATACCGCCGCCATAGGTTGTTAAAAAACCATATTTTTGCCTTCCCACTTTTAGACCGAGAACGTCCATTGGTATTGCTCTTTCTAATGCAAGCGCGGTTTCCTGATATGAGCTTCCACGCAATATGACTTGGCCCATATGACTCACGTCGAATAGGCCAGCCTTTGTTCTCGTATGCTGATGTTCGCCCAAAATTCCCAAACTGTAATGGACTGGCATTTCATAACCAGCAAATTCAGTTAGCTTGGCACCAAGCTCGCTATGTAACTCATAAAGCGGTGTTCTTTTCAAGACTTGGGCCATTTTCGTCTTTCCTCTCGCCGGAATTACGAAAACCCGGCACCTATTTCCTCGCACAGATGTGCAAGCTTCTAGATGCCCCCTCTGTCCTTTTGCCTGAGATCGTTATCCCTTCGGCGGGTGCGTTTTGCACCACTCTCCAGAGTTATTCGTCACGACGGTCCTTTTGCCTGAGAGTTTCCGGGGGCGGTTGCTCCTTCGGCACTGCAATGCAGTTCTCCCATCGTGTCATGTCGACTGTAGTATACCTTTTTGTTTCTGACAAGAACTGAAACCGTGATATCTATTTACCTTTGCTAAATTGCTACCTTTTTGCTTTCTTCCAGATAAATTTCTCTTAATTGGGAGGAGTTGGATCCGGGTACGCCTTGACCAATTTTATTCCCATCAATTTCTATTACTGGCATAACAAAAGTACTTGCAGAGGTTATGAAGGCTTCATCTGCCTCATATGCCTCATCAAGAGTGAAATTACGCTCTTCAACCTGCATTTGAGCCTCTTTTGCAAACCTTAAAACAGCTGCCCTAGTGATGCCGTGCAAGATATCAGTCGAAAGACCTCGGGTGATTATTTTGTTATTTTTTATAATGTAGGCGTTGTTTGAGGTTCCTTCAGTAACGTACCCGTCTTGAACCATCCAAGCGTCATCAGCGCCGACTTTCTTAGCCATCATTTTGCCCATAGAAGGATATAATAGTTGAACAGTTTTGATATCGCGCCTTCCCCACCTTTCGTCATCAATACTAATAATTTTAACCCCTTTATTAGCCAATGTGCTATTTGCTAAACCTGGTTTGTTTTGCGTAAATAATACCACTGTTGGATCCGTTTCATCTGGATTGGGATATACGAAATCTCGGTCGGATGGAGCTCCGCGTGATATCTGTAGATAAACCAAGCCTTCATCAATATTATTTACATGGACGAGCTCTCTGTGGACCGCTAAAAGTTCTTTATAGGATATGGGGTTTTTCATATCTAATTCATCAAGGGATCTATTGAGTCTCTTGGCATGCCCTTTGAAATCAATAAGTTTTCCATCTAAAACTGATGTCACTTCATAGACCGCGTCAGCCATCAGAAATCCTCTATCAAAAACTGATATTTTTGCTTCATTTTCTAAAACGTATTCACCATTGAGATAAACTGTTCTGGTCATGCACTGCTCCTTTATTAGCCCCAGAGATCTTTTACAGGAGGATGAACCCAACTTTCATCATATAAAAGACCATGTTGTCTGTCTTGCGCCAGCAGCAGAGGACCGTCAAGGTCTACAAATGTCGCGTTTTGTGCAATCAGCGTTGCCGGTGCCATTGCAAGAGAACTTCCCACCATGCAGCCAACCATAATTTTGAAGCCAGCCTCCAAAGCTTTATTTTTTAGAAGTAATGCCTCAGTCAATCCACCAGTTTTGTCTAACTTGATATTAACAAAGTCATACTTTCCAATTAATTTTTCTAAACTTTTTCGATCATGACAACTTTCGTCAGCACATATTGGGAGTGGGCGAGGAAGCCCAATAAGATCGTCGTCTTTATCTGCTGGAAGAGGTTGCTCAACTAATTTGACCCCAAGTCTAACTAACTGAGGCGCAAGTTGTGAATAAACTTCTGCATCCCAACCTTCATTTGCATCGACTATAATCTCTGAGTTTGGAGCGCCTTTTCTAACAGCTTCGAGGCGAGGCATATCATTTGGTGTTCCCAATTTGATTTTCAGTAGTGGCCTATTTGAATTTTTTTCTGCCTGCTTGAACATATTTTCAGGCTCGTCTAATGAAAGAGTATAAGCAGTTATAATTTTCTCAGGTTTCTGAACATTCGCTGTTTCCCAAATTCTTTGGTCTAGTTTTTTACATTCAAAATCCCACAGTGCGCAGTCTACAGCATTTCGGGCGGCTCCAGGGGGTACAGTTTGTTGCAGAGTCTCTTTGTTAATATTGTCTGGTAAGTCTTCTATTTGTTTAGTAACGCTTTCCAAAGTTTCATTGTAGCGAGCATAGGGAACACATTCCCCACGACCAATAATACCATCTTTTTCGTAGATAACGGTTACAACTTCAGCTTGAGTTCTAGCGCCTCTAGATATCCTAAAGACCTGAGCAAGTGGAAAAATTTCAACTTTAGCTTGGATCACAATATGAAACCTAATTTAATTAAATGACTCAACTAATATTTGCCAAAGCGTCGACCAACTTATCTGCTCCAAATCTAAACGGATCAGTTGCAGGTAAATTCAGCTCTTTTTCTATCGATGAAAGATAGGCTTTAGCTTCCTGTTCTTCCATATTCTGAGTGTTAACCGAAACTCCAACAACCTTACAGTTTGGGTTTGCGACCTTTGCCAGGTGGAGTGCAGTGTCATTTAGATTCTTTAGGCTAGGCAAACTGTATTCAGGTAATCCCCTCATATGTTTCCTCGTTGGTTCATGACAAAGTATTAAAGCGTCTGGTTGACCGCCATGGACAAGTGCCATTGTTACACCTGAGTAAGACACATGAAACAAACTTCCTTGCCCTTCAATTAAATCCCAGTGGTCTTCATCATTATCAGGTGTGAGGTATTCTATTGAACCAGCCATAAAGTCAGCTATCACTGCGTCTAATGGTACTCCATTACCCGTAATTAATATTCCTGTTTGACCTGTCGCTCGAAAGGTTGACTTCATACCTCTTTCTTGCATCAGTCTGTCCATTGCCATTGCAGTATACATTTTTCCCGCAGAGCAATCTGTACCTACCGCAAGGCATCTTTTGCCACTACGTTTCTTTCCATTTGCAATAGGGTATTCTACGTTCGGAATTCGAACGTCATGAAGGCGGCGACCATATTTTTTAGCATGAGTAACTAAATCGGGTTCATCGCGTAAGAGATTATGCAGGCCGCTGGCCAAATCAAAACCTGTTTTAAGGGCTTCAATTAATATTACTTTCCACGCTTCGGAGATGTAGCCGCCTCGATTTGCCACGCCGATTACCATCGTTCGGGCGCCTTTTTCAAAAGCCTGCTCTAAAGTAAGATCTTCTATATTTAAATCGGCATTGCAACCAGGCATGCGAAGCTGGCCTACAGCGTTTTCAGGCCGCCAATCTTTTATTCCTTGGGCTACTTTGGCAGATAGTTGATCTGGTGCATCACCTAGAAAAAGTAAATATGGTGTAGGAATCACTTTTTTATCTCCTCTTTATCCAACTAGAATACCTCAGATAAATTTTAAAACTCTCTTTTTTTTGTTAAAACTCTCTCTTTTTTGCATGATTCTTTTAATTAAAAGTAGTTTGATAAAAGAATATTTTAATTTATGTAAGTTTTGTCTAATTATAACGCTACAAATCTTTGAAGTTATCTTAAATGTGCTTCTTTAATGTTTCTAAGTTTGTCTTGAAAAAACCATTCGTACTAAATAACAAATGATCACTTCTAGTTTGCTTAAAATCTTTAAATTAGGGCCATAAACATGTCTTTTCAAATACAACCAACTCCTGTCGCCCGTTTAAACAGGTGCCAGTTATTTGGACCTGGTTCACGGCCACAAATTTTTGAAAAGATGGCCAATAGTACCGCAGATGTAATCAACTTAGATTTGGAAGACTCTGTTTCTCCTGGAGATAAAGAAAAAGCCCGGTTGAATGTAATTCAGGCTATAAATGATATAGACTGGAAAAATAAAACTGTTTCAGTTCGGATCAACAGCTTAGACACCCCATACTGGTATCGAGATACAATAGATTTATTGGAGAATTGCTCTGAAAGATTGGATAATTTCACTATACCGAAGGTGGGCTGTGCGGCCGATGTTTATGCAGTAGATTCTCTTGTATCTGCTGTTGAAAAAGCAGCTGCGCGTTCAAAAAAGGTTGGCTTCGAAATAATAATTGAAAGTGCTGCGGGCATAACCAACGTAAATGACATAGCCCGCTCAAGCAGTAGAATAGAATCAATGGCTTTGGGAGCCGCGGATTTTGCGGCTTCAATGGGTATGGCAACCACAGGCATTGGAGGGACCCAGGAAGGTTACTATATGTATCATGGTGGTCAAAAGTATTGGTCGAACCCATGGCATTGGGCTCAAGCTTCGTTAGTTGCAGCCTGCAGAACAAATGGCGTGTTGCCAGTCGATGGTCCATATGGAGATTTTTCAGACCGTGATGGATTTTTTGCTGAAGCGAAAAGGGCTGCCGCTTTGGGAATGGTTGGAAAGTGGGCAATTCATCCTAATCAAGTCGAATTAGCTAATGAAGTGTTTACACCCACACCTTCTGCAATAAATGAAGCAAAAGAAATTATGAATGCTATGAATGAAGCCGCAAAAAACGGCGATGGCGCAACTGTTTTCAAGGGTCGCATGATCGATATTGCTTCGATTAAGCAAGCTGAAATTTTGGTAAAATTGGCAAACTTAATAGAAAGCAACTAACGAATTTGAAAACTTTTAGCAAAATTCTATCAAAAGTTGGTGGAATGACTGAAATAAAAAAATTATAATCAAATACTGTTAAACATCTCTTAAATTTGGAGAAATAAATGGCGCACTATTTAGACTTTGAAAAGCCCTTAGCTGAAATTGAAGGTAAGGCAGAGGAATTGAGAGCTATGGCGCGTCAAAATGAGGAGATGGATGTTGAAAAAGAGGCAGAAAACTTAGATTTGAAGGCCCAAGAGATTTTAGTTGATTTATATAAGAATTTAACACCTTGGAGAAAATGTCAGATTGCTCGACACCCCGAAAGGCCTCATTGTAAAGATTATATTAAAGCCCTTTTCTCTGAGTTTGTGCCGCTAGCTGGAGATAGGAACTTTGCAGATGATCAAGCAGTAATTGGTGGACTTGCTCGTTTTGGTGACAAACCTGTCGTGGTTATAGGGCACGAAAAAGGAAGCGATACGAAAAGCCGTATAGAGCGTAATTTTGGTATGGCGCGACCGGAAGGATATCGAAAAGCTATCCGTTTAATGGATTTAGCTGATAAGTTTGGTCTGCCAGTTATAACTCTGGTAGATACGCCTGGGGCATATCCGGGTAAAGGTGCAGAAGAAAGGGGTCAATCAGAAGCAATTGCACGATCAACGGAAAAATGCCTTCAAATTGGTGTGCCTCTTATAAGTGTTATTATTGGCGAAGGTGGATCTGGAGGAGCCGTAGCTTTCGCAACAGCAAATAAAGTGGCGATGCTTGAACACTCTGTTTATTCAGTTATTAGTCCGGAAGGCTGTGCGTCTATTTTATGGAAAGATGCAGAGAAAATGCGTGAAGCGGCTGAGGCTCTGAGATTGACAGCAGATGATCTGTACTCTCTGGGAATTAGCGATCAGATCATTGCAGAACCTGTAGGCGGTGCTCACAGAGACCCTGAGCAGGCAATTGACGCTGTTAAATCAGCCATTGCTTCAATGCTTTCTTCGTTGAAATCAAAAAAGCCAAAAGATCTTATAAGCGAGCGTCGAAAAAAATTTTTGAAATTGGGTGAAAAAGGGCTTGTGGCGTAGCTTATTTTAGTAAGTGCCTCAAACCATGTGTGACATCTGATCTAACCGCTAATCGTAAACCAGGCTCATCTCCAGCAGAAAGTGCAGCTATAATTGCTGTATGAGTGTGCGGAGGCTCTTTGCGGTTTAGCTTGTCATAAAGCGCCCGCATTGTTGGTCCTAATTGAAGCCATACGGTTTCAGCTATAGCAAGCATGGCTGGTGCTTGAGCTCTCAAATAAAGCATTCTATGGAATTCTAAGTTAGTTTTAATATAGGAGACGGGGTCGTGAGACACGATTGCTTGAGAAACAGCGGCATTTATTGTTTTTAATCTGTCTATTAGAGCTATGTGCGCTCTTGGCAGAGCTCTACTAGCAAGCTCTACTTCTATTAAAGACCGCATCGAAGCTAATTCTTCTATTCTATCATGCGTTAGCTCAGGTGTTG
The DNA here is from genome assembly GCA_002691045.1 of Marinovum sp. Lineage (GTDB taxonomy): Bacteria > Pseudomonadota > Alphaproteobacteria > Rhodobacterales > Rhodobacteraceae > Salinivivens. The sequence goes on along the minus strand of NZGN01000018.1, from coordinate 59,524 downwards.
AAACCCGACCAGATGGGGATAGCATTAGCGCGCCTTCAGCAATCAGTCGGCGCACAGCTTCTCGAGCTGGTGTCATTGAAACAGAATATTCCTTTCCTATTCCTCTTAAAGTCATAGATGTTGCTGGAAGAATTTCGCCATGCATTATTCTTGTACGAAGGCCTTTATACACAAAATCATGGGCTGATTGATTTGGTTCTTTTTTTCCATCTATATTCATATCTGTTCGTGATCACAAAAATAGCGCTCCGTCAACTTTGAAATCTATAACGGTGTAACGAAGAACCATTCTTTCTAAGCCAAGCTCTCTCCTTATGATAAGGTCCGAATAGGTATTCGACTGTTTCCCAAAATTCTTTTGAATGGTTCATGTATTTTAAGTGTGCGACTTCATGGGCCGCTACATACGCTAAAATATCTTCTGGTGCCATTATTAAGCGCCATGAAAACATAAGGTTAGCATCACTAGAGCAAGATCCCCAACGCGAGCGTGTGTCCCGTAAACTCATTTTATCAAACTTTTCACCAAGTCTTTCTGCAAATTCATTGCAAATATAACCAAGATGGATTTTACAAATTTCGGTTAGATATTTTTTGACTTGGCTTGCAACAGCTTTGTGGGAATTTACGTATAAAATACTTCCTTCTTTTTTCGGCTTTTTTACGTTACTTAAGGAAATTAAGGTCTTGTCACCTAAGATTGGAATCTTAGCCCCCTCTGACACAAAAACTGGTGTATCGAACGAATTTATCGTAGACTTTAACCAGGATTTTTTACTCTCTGCAAACTTCTTAAATTCTTCTAAATTGAGATTTCTAGGGCCGGTTAGTGTAATTTTTCCATCTAAAGCACTTATGCGAAGCGACATCCTTCGTGAATTGCTATTTCGCCGAAGAAAAATTTCTAAGTTTGGTTCACCATTAAGAAATATCTTTTTCATAAAATCATACCCTAACAATTTACCTAACTTATCAATATAATTTAAGCAAAGCCTTTGACATATGCGCCGTGATATGGCAGTTGGCGCAAACTGATTTAAAGATTTTTTGATGAAGGGAATAAAGATGCCCAAAGAAGAATGGGGTGTTAAGAGAATTTGTCCTACTACTGGCAAAAGATTCTATGATCTAAACAAGGATCCAATTGTAAGCCCATATACTGGTGAAGTTGTTGAGCTGGATACTTCAAAAACTAGAATGATCGCTGCTGATGCTGAGGATATGTCGTCCAAAGGAAATAAGGCCGCTGACTTGGATGCGGATGACGTGGAATTGGACGATGAAGATGTAGACGTAGATCTTGGTGATGATTTGCTTGAGGAGGACGATGATGATGATAATGTTCCTCTAGAGGAAATTGCCGATATGCCAAGCGAAGATGATAGTTAATTTGTTTAAATTAAATTGTTTTCATTTGTTAAATTTATAAACTAAATTCATCGAAGAAGGGGCCTTAGCTCAGCTGGGAGAGCGCTACAATGGCATTGTAGAGGTCAGGGGTTCGATCCCCCTAGGCTCCACCAAAACATTATTTGTTATATTTACAACAAAAATTTCGGCCACCGTTTCTACATTTTTTTATTAAATTTGTGATGGGTATTCTAAAGCAAAAACATTGAATGATTTGCCTTATTGTCTATTCTGAAACAAACTTTTGGGGCTTTAATGAGGCTACTAATTTTAATTTTGATAACTTTGATTGGCACCACTGCCAAGTCTGAGGGTATGTTTTCCTGGCTATTTGGTTCAGATAAGGAAATAATTGCTGAAGTCAATTTAGTGAATAAGTGCCAGCTTGACTCTAAATATTTTGTTGTTCGTGATTTGGAAACTGGCAAAAGTGCTATGTTTATAAATGGTATTGCAAAATTACCAACAAAAACAAAATCATCGATACAATTGCAACTATCACCATCAGTTAAACATGTGACTTTCTCTGGTAATGCCGCTGCAGCTAAAAAGAAAATGAAGTTAGTTGCGGATTGTAGTAATAGAAATTTAGGTGATATTTCAAAGAATTAATTTTTTTGGTATTTTATAAATACTATATATAATTTGTCGATTAATTCCCTTGAATTTATTGAAGCCATGTAAGCTAGGATTTCTGATTTTCCTATTTCTTTTGGCTAAAATTGACCCGTTTTCTTATTAATTTCCAAACTAAAACACTAGTTGATGAAACGATCCAAACCAACCACCAATACTCGATCGCTTTAGTAGGTAGAAGAAAAAGGCTGAATAATCCAACTAGAGCACCGCCAATAATTATATTGATTACTTCTTTTATCAAATTTGATTTTTCTGTACCTCTATCAGCCATGCTAAAATTTACCTAAATTCGCGCTTCAATAACCATATTAGAAGCTGTCTTATAGGTCATTTCTACTTTTGAAAAACCACCTTGATTTAAAATACTTGTTAACTTTCCAAGACCTGCTTGAGCACCTAAAGCCATACCCACATCTTGGGATTTTGATGCGGGTATGCAGGCTATCGTAGAAAAAGAGTAATACATTTGACCTATCAGATTAAAATTTTGGGAAACTTCATCGTTTGCAAAAGGTTCAATAATCATTAAAATTCCTCCGGCTTTTAATTTTGTCTTGGCGTAACTAACTGCTGCTAATGGATCCCCCATATCGTGGAGACAATCAAAAAATGAAATTATGTCGTACTCTCCTGTGTAGGACTCTGCAGTACTAATTTCATAAGATAAATTCTCCAAATTCTTTTTTTTAGCTATTTTTTGAGCTTCGATTATTGACTGTTCGTGTGGATCAATTCCCGTTACTGATGACTTTGGAAATGCTTCAGCAATCATTGTGGTAGAATGACCAAAGCCACACCCAATGTCAGCAAAACTACCTCCGTTTTTAAGAGTTTCAATCGCACCTTTTATACTAGGCAGCCATTTATTTAAAAGAAAAATAGAATACGCAGGTTTAAAAAAGCGAGCTGAACCTGACAAACAACAAGGGTGAAGCGAACCCCATTCTGTTCCTTCACCTGTTTTGAAATTTTGTTTGATTATTTCGTAGTTATGAACAGCTCCTACTAAATTTTCAAAACCACCTATCATTAAAGAAGAGCTATTTTCATCTCCTAAAACACTGTATTGTTCATCTGACATACTGAAAAATTCAGTATCAATATCATAAGTGACGTAGCCCGCGGCACTTAGGGCTAGTAGCCATTCACGTATGTAGCGGTGGTCCAAGTCTATTCTTTTAGAGAAATTTTCGGATGAACATGGTCCAAGTTTGTATAGTTTTTCAAATAAATCTAGATCGTCACCAATCATCATTATTGGAATTATTGCGCCAGCAGCTATATCTCGCATAACTTTTGATTGTAATTCACGCACCTTATCAGTATTCGCCATTTCTTATCCTCAGATCTGAGTTAGTTTGAAAATTAATATTGATTGGCTAATCTAAGTTTCTAAATCATTCGGGAATATAAAATTGTAGCGACAGTAGATAGCAAAATTTAAAAATTTGCTGAGTCAGATGGCTGCTTGGAAAAAACAGCCATCACAAAATTTTCAACCATATATTTTGTCTTGTAGCCCGTAAATTAACACAACGTTGACAACGACAAACACTATTGAAAGTATTGTGTCTTCTGTTTTGTTAATTACCGTGTAGCCCTTATCAATTATGCCGTATCTTGTGCCTAAATCATAAGTTAATTGGTATAATGATGTTAAAAATCCAAAAACAAAATATATCCATGCGCCTTCTATGGAAGTGAAAAGCAAATATATTCCGATTAAAACTATTGGAACAATAAAAGATCCTATTAGTCTTATTGGCGCAATTGCGCCGTCACCAACTTGGTAATCGTTTATAATTTTCTTTGGATTGAATAATACCAAGTAACTATAAAAGCTAAGCCCTAGAAGTTGAATTATATAAAGTATTAAATATAAAGTACTGCCACCAAAATTCTCTACCATAATGTACCTCCCTGATATCAAATTTATTTTTCGTCTACTAAAAACAGTCTATCAACTGAAATATTTGAATAAAGAAATTTTTTTGCGGCAAATATTCACAGCAAGGAGGAGATATAAGATAGCTTACTCTGTGAGTTGATAATCTTCACTAATTTCTTATTTGGCTTAGCAGTCTAGTAACGGCATCGAAGATATTATCCGAAGGATGTTTTTCACAATATTCGCGTGTAGTCTTGAAAAGCGTATCTATTTCTTTCAAACCTGTAGATTTGCTCTCCATAGCGTTTACCCCGGTAAAAAAGCCCAGAATGTAAGCGGTATAAGCAAATTGATATACTTGGTCCATTTGAGAGCCAGTACTCGTGTTCAAAACCATAGTGCTACAACTTTCTTTCCCAAAACCGAGAATAGCAAAGTCAGACTTGGCTGGCGTTGCCACTATTAAAACAAGAACAACAGCTGAAAATATTTTTTTCATGAAAATCTAAATATTATGTTTTCAGTTTATGTTATGGCTGGGATGGTAGGATTCGAACCTACGATACACTGTACCAAAAACAGTTGCCTTACCACTTGGCTACATCCCAGCAACACAGCACTATTTACGATGGAGCATTAGAGTGTTCAAGGGCTAATCTATTTTTTATGGAAATTTCATTAATTTAAATTGTGATCAATTTTTATTTCTTGTGATCAACTATTTCTTCTTTCATTTAAGTTTTTTAACCAGTCAGGGTCCATTTCTGGTACCGATGAAAGTAATAGTTCTGTATAATCCGGATGAGGAGGACTAAACACATCTGCCTTAAGACCCTGCTCGACGACTTCACCTAGGTTCATAACTACGACTTCATCTGATATTGCGCGTACTGTGGATATGTCGTGTGTGATGAATAAGTAGGTCAGATTTAATTCTTTTTGCAATCGCATTAGGAGCTTAAGAATCCCTTCCTGAACAATTTGATCTAAGGCGGAAGTTACTTCATCACAAATTATGAACTTAGGATTTGCCGCTAGCGCTCTAGCTATACATATACGTTGTTTTTGACCACCTGACAGCTCACTGGGCAAACGATCTATGAATTGATCATCTAACTCAATCATATCTAAAAGTTCTAAAATGCGTCTTTCTTTTTCTCTGCCTTTCAAGTTTAAATAGAACTCCAAGGGTCTTCCAATTATTTCTCGGACTGTTTGTCTGGGATTCATGGCCGTATCTGCCATCTGGTAAATCATTTGGATAATTCTTTTCTGTTCTTTGGTTCTATCTTCAAGGCGTTTTGGAAGAATTTGTCCATCAAATTTTATTTCGCCCGCCAATTGAGGTAACAGACCTGTTATCACTCGCGCAGTTGTTGATTTTCCAGAGCCAGACTCTCCAACCACTGCAACAGTAGATCCTCTGGGCACAGAGATGTTTACATCATGTAAAACCTTAAATTTTCCATAAGCCGCATCGATATTCTGAATTTCTAGAATAGGTTCTTGTACTTTTGCTGGCTTTTTTTCTAACGATCGGACCGACCAAAGTGATTTTGTGTAATCCTGTTCGGGGGCGGAGAGCATTTTGCGAGTTTCTGCTTCTTCGATTTCATTGCCATACCTTAGCACCTTTATTACGTCTGCCATTTGTGCGACCACAGCCAAATCGTGAGTTATATATATCGCAGCTGTGTTAAACTCTTCCACTATACTTTTCATAGCAGTCAGCACTTCGACTTGAGTTGTAACATCTAAAGCAGTCGTAGGTTCGTCAAATACTATGAGATCTGGTCTTGGTGACATGGCCATAGCCGTCATCATCCGTTGTAATTGTCCACCAGACACCTGGTGAGGATAGCGATCTCCTATGCTCTCTGGATTTGGAAGATTTAATGCTTCATACAGTCTTTTTGCGTCTTTTTTTGCATCACTTTCATTTTTTATTTTAAATCGTATGGCTGAGGCTGTCGTTTGATCAATTAAACGATGTGCAGGATTAAAAGATGCGGCCGCCGATTGAGCAACGTACGTCATCCTATTACCCCAATATTGCTGTTTAGCACTGTCATTAAGCTGCGCCAGATCTGTCCCGTCAAATATGATTTCCCCATCGGTTATTCTGCAACCTGGCTGAGTATACCCCATTGCCGCTAAACCAAGTGTGGATTTGCCAGCACCTGACTCCCCAATAAGGCCCATTACTTGCCCTCGCTTTAACGTAAGGTTTACGCCTTTTATAATAGGGTGCCACTGTTCGTCAGAAAAACCCTCTATCTTAAGGTTATTGATTTGGATAAGTGGGTCGGCTTTTTGATTTTTACTGCTCATCGCGTATTCCACTTGTTTTGTGCAAAAACCAATCCACAACAAAATTTATAGCTACGGTAAGAAGTGCGATTGCGGCTGCTGGCAAAAGTGGCGTTAGGCCAGCTTTTAAATCATATTGGGCAAACATTATCAAAGACGCATTATCACGAACCATCGATCCCCAGTCAGCAGTGGGCGGCTGTATTCCGACACCAAGGAAGGAAAGAGCTGCGATAGTTAGGAACACAAAACAAAACCTTAGCCCAAATTCAGCAATTAAAGGCGGCATGATGTTTGGCAAAATTTCTTTTCGCATAATCCAGCCTAAACCCTCACCACGTAATTGGGCAGCTTCAACATAATCCATCACCACGACATTTACGGCGACAGCTCTCGTTAGGCGGAAGACGCGTGTGGAGTCCAGTACGGCTATAATGATGATTAAATTAGTAACCGTTGATCCAAAAATTGATAATAAAACAAGTGCAAATATAAGGCTGGGAATTGCCATTAAAACATCGACAGCTCTACTCAGAAGTTGATCGATGTATGATCGATTAATTGCTGCAGCAAGGCCTAGCGCTCCACCAATAAGGAAAGCTAATAATGTTGTGGCTACGGCTATTCCAACTGTATTACGAGCCCCGTATATCATTCGCGAAAATATATCACGCCCAATTTGATCAGTACCGAATATATGCTCTGAACTCCAAGCGGCATAAGGTTCTGGAAAAACTTCTGCTTCTCCGTATGGAGCAAATATTGGTGCGAATATCGCTAAAACTGCGTATATGAATATTACCAAAAGTCCGAAGCGGGCCGTCCAGGGTGATTTTGATAATTCTATTTTTGCTCGCGCCCAAAAAGTCCGTTTTTCAAGAACGGAACCAACTTCACCAGCTGCCGAGTATGTATTTTTTTCTTGTGTCATTTTGGGTGAAGCAACCTAGGGTTTGTTATAATTCCGATAATATCAGCTATTAAATTTAATAAAATGTATGTGACTGCAAATATCAGGGCACATCCCTGCACTACTGGAATATCTCTGCTGGTGACGGCATCAACCATTAATTGACCAACTCCAGGATAAACAAATACAACTTCTACAACGACGACTCCAACAACCAAGTAGGCTAAGTTAAAAGCAATTACTGTAGCAATAGGTGCCCAAGCATTTGGTAGAGCATGCTTAAGTATTACTTCGGTTTGTGATGCTCCCGATAATCTGGCCATTTGTATGTATGGGCTAGCCAAAAGATTAATAATCGCAGCTCGGGTCATTCTCATCATGTGCGCAACAATCACAAGTGTGAGTGTAAAGGCAGGAAGAGCACTCCTATATAATCGCTCGCTCAACGGAGTTGAGGCATCAACATTGGCAAGAGATGGGAATATTGGATAAAGCGATGCCAATAATAAAATCAAAATATATGCTACGAAAAATTCAGGAAAAGATATCGTGGTTAATGTAGTTGTATTGACTGTTCGATCATAAACAGAATTGCGATACAAAGCACTGGTGATGCCTAAAAACAGAGAAACTGGTACTGCAATAATTGCTGTAACACTAGCTAAGAACAGAGTATTCCAAAGGCGAGGAGCGATTAAGTCGATGACTTCTCTAGATCTATCTGTTCCCGATGCATTCCGGCCAGAAAAGGATGTCCCTAAGTCTCCTTGAATAGCGCCGCCAACCCATTGCAAATATCTCACATAGGGAGGCTCATCTAAACCTAACTCTCTCCTGAATGCCGCGACGGTTTCTTCAGTAGCGGCTTGCCCTAATATAGCTTGGCCAAAATCTCCTGGAAGCATTTCAATGGCGGAGAAGATAATTAGAGAAACAACAAAGAGTGTTGCCAGTCCCAAGCCAAGTCGCCCAAGAACAGTCTGTAAAACGGGATGCACTAAATATAACCTTATTTGAAAAATAAATATGGGCCCTTTGTTAGGGCCCATAAATTAAGTTATTTTTTAATTTAAGCGAACCACCAGCGTTCGACGCACTTAGCACCGTCGCTATCCCAGTTAGCTGCTCTATTTTCATCGGTAGCCACTGCTTTTGAATTAGCGCTTACATAGCTATTAAAGATCGGGCATATTGTGCCGCCATCATCGTATATTAGACGCTGGCATTCATAATATAGTTCTCGACGCTTGTTGTCGTCCAATTCAGCTCGTGCTTCTTTAACTAGTCCGTTGAACTTAACTGCTGCATCAGTGGTCTTCCAAGCTGTATCATTCCACTCAGTATCGTCAGTGTAGGCTGCAGAGAACATCCAGTCTTCAGTTGGTCTTCCACCCCAGTAACATGCACACCATCCTTTGGCGTCGTTGTTCCAGACGTTAGACCAGTAGCCGTCCTTAGGTTCTCTAATGACTTCAATCTCTATACCAGCCTCGGCTGCGGAAGCTGCCATAAGTTGGGCAGCGTCAACTGCTCCAGCAAAAGCAGCGTCGGATGAAGAGAGCTGAATTTTTCCTGAGTGCCCAGATTTTTTATAATGATAAGCAGCTTTATCCGAATCAAACTCCCTTTGAGGTAGCTCTGCATTATGGTATCTGTTTGCAGTAGAAATTGGATGGTCGTTTCCGATCGCACCATAGCCTAATAAGATTTTATCAACTAATTCCTGACGCTTGATTGACCACTTAAGCGCCATTCTGAGATCATAATTATCAAATGGTGCAACACTTAGTCTCATTGGGAAAGTATAATGCGCTGTACCTGTAGCATCCCAAATGTAAATGTCTTGATTTCGCTTGAAGAGATTAACTGTTTTCAAGTCTACCCGATCCATTGCGTCAATATCGCCTGATGTTAGGGCGTTTTGCCGTGCGGTTGGATCAATAATTGAGATTAATTCTACTTCGTCAAAATGGGCTTTCCCTTCTTTCCAATAGTTTGGATTCTTCTTCAGGACCGATTTTACGCCTGGTTCGAACGATTGAAGAATATAACCGCCAGTGCCCACGCCTGAAGCCATATCTCCTGCAGGTCTAATTGATATGTGGTAATCACTCACAATAAATGGAAAGTCTGCATTAGGATTTTCTAATTCAAAAATTACTTTATTCTTTCCATCTGCTTTTAAGGATTTAACCTGAGTCAGAAGACCCTTCGCTGCAGATGTTGAGTCTTCTCCCATGTGGTGATTGTAGCTTGCCACTACATCTTCGGAAGTCATTGTTTTCCCGTTATGGAATTCAACCCCCTGTCTAAGATTGAAAACCCACTTTTGAGCATCATCAGACTCAAAGCTTTCAGCCAACTCTGGTATAAGTTCACCAGTGTTGCTTACTTCTGTTAGATGGTTTCCGAAAGTATATCCGTTAACGAGAGTGAAGTGGTTTTCCGAAGTTGCTGAGTCCAACGTGTCTGTTGTGGATCCATGGCCTAGGCCCATACGAAAACGGCCACCACTTTTTGGTGTAGATGCAGCAACTTGACCAGCAAGTGACAATGCTGAAGGTAACGCTACACCAGTTGCAAGTAGTGATCTTACAAAAGTTCGCCGATCAATTTGGCCGCTTCTGTATTTGAGCTCTTGCATGGCTCTATACTCTAATTTACTCATGTTATTTACGACTCCCTGTGTGTTATCGTTATATCTCTTCAATCATGCAAAATGGTTGAACCAAAAAGCAAGTGAAATTTAACTTTTTTGTTGTTATCAGGACAAATTTTTTCTGAATTAGTGTGAATCTCGACTTATGGTTTCTGATATTTCCTTCTCGAAGAATAGTATTTCATTCTCATAGGCTTCCAGTTTTGCGTAAATATAGAAATTCTCTGCGTCACTGTTCATCTTGGCATATGTTTCTGTGCGTGTTTTCCATGCTCCGCGACTTCTCTCTTCTGTCCAGTGAGTTTTGCCTTCAGCTGAGAGAGGATCATCGGGATGAATTGACCACCATTCTCTTGCTATAGATCCAATTTCTAGATCATGTTTTAAGTCACGAACCAATCCAAAGTCATCGATGATTTCTAATATTGAGCCATCTGATCCAATATCGCGAGTTATTTTTCTAGAGTTTGAAGCTTCTCTTAGTGTTTCAGTTTTCCAAGGTTCATCTGTCTTTTCTGGTAAAAAATTGCGCGTGTTTTCGATACTGCCGTTGATAACAGGTATTTCAATGCTTCCTTCAATAATCGCAATTTCACTTTTATCCGGTGTGGGCCATAAAAGTGGCCAATATGAATTTGAAATAGATAGTCTAATTTTATGACCTTTAAAAATGCGATAGGCTATCTGATCTAAATCAAAGACAATTGAAATAGTTTCACCCTTTTTAAGGCGTCTTGGCGTTTCATGACCGTCAACATGTCCAAGATTAAAAACCCCATAGGTTATTCTTGTTGATGCCCCATCGGGGTGGATATGATTCAATCGAACTGCAATTTGGGCAGTACAAGTCGATGATCTCAGTTTCAATTTTACTTTTGGCGCTCCCACGATGTCTAATTGGTTGCTCAATTTGCCGGTTGTAAAGCAAGCGGACTGTGCATCGTCTATGCGTTGATCGCCAGGCAGCTCAGGGCCAAGCCAAATTGCACAGTATTCTCCGCTATCAAGTCCGCATGTTTGTGGTGATGATATCATTTTATTTATATTAGTTTTTTCTTCAGCCAATTCTGATTTATCATTCAGATACAATGTTTTGTTTGAAGATTGTTTCGGCCAATCTTGAAAGCTAATCCAATGACCGTTTCTGTACTTATAAGAAGTTTTAGGCTTGACACCATCCATGAGATAAACTGTGTATGCTGGATCGTCTTCAACTCCTGTATTTTTGTTTTTAAGCCAACGGTCCCACCATCTTAATGCTTCATGCAAAAAATCAATTCTTGGTCCTGGGACTGCGAAGTGTGGATATTTATGCACCCACGGACCTACTATGCCTTTAACGGGACAAGATAAATTTTCAACAAGATGTGATACTGTATTCTTATAAGCATCTCCCCATCCACCAATTGCTAAAGTAGCCGCTTTAATTTTTGAATAATCTTCACAGACTGATCCATGTTTCCAATAATCATCTCTCCTTTGATGTTTAAGCCACTCAATAGGAAGAAACGGTTCAGCCTCTAATCTCTCTCGCCACATATCTTTCCAAGAATCGCCCACCAAATCAGGGTCTGGCGGTCGTGAAGAATAGGCCCACATGGTCGAGCCCCAACCAAGATTTTCATTTAATAAACATCCACCCTTATAGTGAATATCATCTGCGTACCTATCCACTGTAGAGCATAAAGTGATGATAGCTTTCAGTGGCTTAGGTTGAAGAGCTGCAACTTGAAGGGCATTGAAGCCACCCCAGCTTATCCCCATCATGCCAACAGTTCCTGAACACCATGGTTGCTTTGCTAACCAATTAATTACTTCCACGGCATCACTTAATTCCTGTGGTGTGTATTCGTCTGCCATGGTTCCTTGGCTATCGCCATTACCTCGAATATCTACACGAACAGACGCATAGCCGTTTTTTGCAAAATATGGGTGGGTTAATTCATCTCGTGCAATTGTACCGTCACGTTTCCGGTATGGTAAATACTCTAGTATTACGGGCACCGGAGAGTCATAGGCATTTTCTGGCATCCAAGTACGAGCAGATAGCCTACAGCCATCAGATAAGATAATCCCTAAATTGTCATCTACTTTTATTTTTTTAAGGTTTTCTTTCACTGCGGATGCTCTAACTTTGTAAAGAATTTACATCTCCATAGTAACGAAAGTTTTGCAAATACCTATATTAAGTTGAGGATCTTTTGAAAATAATTGCTCTAAGTACTTTCGCTGTAATTTTAATGTTGGCGTTTTTGGTAATAACTTCTGTAAAAATACCGGAGTTTTCTTCTGTTGAGAATTATCAAGGCAGTTTAAAAAAGGGCGAATATATTTTTGATGCATCAGGTTGTTCCAGTTGTCATTCTAGTCCAGACACCACAGAAGAAGAGAAGTTAGTACTGACAGGTGGTCGTGCCTTTCCGTCTCCATTTGGAATATTCTACGCGCCAAATATTTCGATGGACAAAGTACATGGGATAGGTGCTTGGTCTGAGAAAGATTTTGTAAACGCGGTACGTCATGGAGTTTCGCCGGAAGGAAAACATTACTACCCATCTTTTCCCTATACTGCATATGCTAATATGACAGATCAAGATATTGCAGATCTATGGGTATATTTTAAATCCATTCCAGAAAGTTCCAAACCGTCAATTGATCATGATCTTCCAATTTACATGCTTTGGAGGAGGCCCGTAGCATTTTGGAAATTATTGAATAATTCTGAGCCTACCGTAAAATTAATTTCTTCAGATCCGACGGTTGAAAGGGGGGCATACTTAGTAGAAACACTTGCTCATTGTGGTGAGTGTCATACATCAAGAAACCTTATTGGTGGTTTACAATATGAATATTGGCTTGGTGGGGCAAAGAACCCCGCTGGAAAAGGGATAATACCAAACATCACCCCAGCAAAATTACACTGGAGTGAGGAGGAAATAGTTGAATATTTAACGAGTGGTTTCACTCCAGATTTTGATGTGGCAGGTGGACATATGGTTGATGTTATAAAAAATACATCTAGACTTACAGAAGAAGATAGGCTTTCAATAGCCAAATATTTGAAAGCTATACCAGGCGTGAAAAAATAATTTTATTTTACCTTTGAACTTAGCTGTTTTTAGCTTTAGAGAGGCCGTATGGCTCCTTAGCTCAACTGGATAGAGCAGCCGACTTCTAATCGGCAGGTTGAGGGTTCGAGTCCTTCAGGGGCCGCCACTAACACAGTGTCCTTTAAATTTTGGTTCTACTGAATTTAAGTCTCGTGTGATGTTTATACTTATCACCTGGCTGCAATAAAGGATTAGGAAAGTCTATTTGATTTGGTGCGTCTGGCCAAATTTGTGGTTCAAGAGCAATACCGGCGAATTCTCTATATGGATATTTACCCAAGATTTTTTCATTTCCGCTATTTAACCCTTTTCCTGTATAGACCTGAAGACCAGGTTCGGTTGAAAATAGTTCAAGCGAAATGTTTTTGGCAGTAACGCAGGCATTTCTTCGCAGATTTTGCTGAGTTTTTGAAATACAAAAATTATGGTCAATCTCAATTGGATCGCCGTTGTTGTTTAATGTCCGAGCAGTTTTGAAGTCTAAATCTAAATCTTTTGCAAAAATGGGCCCAGAAATTGGTATTCCATTTTCATCAACCGGAAGAACCTTATCACATTCCACCATCAATTGGTGGTTTGCTATGTTTTTTGTACCATCCAAATTAAAGTAACTGTGATTAGTAAAATTACATAATGTTGTTTTGTCTGTACTTGCTTCTATAACGATATCAATTGTAGATTGGGCGACTTTGTAAGTGGTTTCAACCGTTAGGTTTCCTGGGAATCCCATGTGCCCGTCTGGAAGTTTGTCAAGAAATGTCACCATAGATTTATTGTACTGAATAATTTTCCAATTCCTAACAGCTGATCCGTCTGACCCTCCATGCAAAGTGTGAGTTTTGTTTTGGTTCTTATCAAAGGAATAAATTTTGCCCTCAATGGTTGCTGTTCCATTAGCAATTCTGTTGGCATATCTGCCAACCATAGCGCCTAATTTGCCGGAATTTTCGAAATAAGGCTCCAATTTTGGATATCCAAGTACCAGAGGATGATTTGTATTTTTCATTCGGAGATCCTGAATGATGGCACCCAAACTTAGCACTTTAAGCTGAAGGTCATTACTTTCGAGAGTGATTTGGAAAACATCGTCTCCATTGGGCATTTTTCCATAAACAAACATAAGTTTTGCCTAGTTTCGTAAATTTATTTTTATTGCTGAGTAATTATTACGCGATTCTCCTGCTGACCTGTAAATTGTGTATCACAATAAAAAGTACAGCCTGAAAATTTTTCCTCTACACCTTCATTTGCGCTTGTCACAAAGAGTGTCGAAAGATTTGCTCCACCAAAGGCTGGACAAGAGGTTTGGGATGCTTGCACTGACACTTGTTCTCGAAAATTTCCATATAAATCATATCTAGCTACTCGTGATGATCCCCACTGCGCATTCCATATATTTCCTGACCCATCAACGACTGATCCATCTGGTGCAACGACTTCATCGGCCAAATCAATAAAAATTTCAGAATTTTTAATGGGGCTGCCGTTGTCGCTGTCTAATTCTATACGCATAATATTTTTCTTGGCTGTATCAGAAAAATAACAATATTTTTTGTCTAGAGAGAAACAGATTGAATTGCTGATAGTAACTTTGGAAATTATTAGTTTTAATTTACCCTCAAAATATCGATAAATAGCCCCAGCATCTGGTTCACAATTTTTCCCCATTGTTCCAATCCAAAAACCGCCCCATGGGTCAGACCTTCCATCGTTTGATCGTGTTTTAAGATTGTCTTTCTCCAAATCAATAAGGTGTTTTTCTACTCTTGTATTCAAATCGTACAAAAATAAATTGGTTTCAGAGGCTATCAGAAGAACGTTTTTATTGACCCAGCCAGCTGCTGATACCATTCTATTGAATTCGTGCACGATGGGATGTTGATCAGGGGTTTTTTTGTGAAACATTTTTGAGGACAGTATATCGAACCAAAAAAGTTCCTGACGAATAGGATGCCACAAGGGGCCTTCTCCCAATTTACATTTCGTCTTATCGAAAACTTTCATCATCTTTCAGCAAACCAGCTATCGTATTCTATTACGATTTTTTTTGCTGTAGTTTGAATATCATCATCATTCATAGATGGATGAAATAGATTAGATCCAATTCCAAACCCCGTTAGACCCGCTAATAACCATTCATGGAAATGATTTTCATTAATACCGCCCACACCGTAAGTTTTAACATCACTTGGCAAAACAGCTTTCATTGCTTTAAAACCATCAATCCCAAGTTTAAAAGCCGGAAAAATTTTAAGGGCATCTGCTCCAGAATTAATTGCTGAAAAGCATTCAGATGGTGTTAACACACCAGGAAATGAAAGCATGCCTTTGTCTTTAGTTGCTTTAATTACATCTTTATCCGTATTGGGCGATACAATCATCTGACAGCCCAAACCTGAAAGATTGTTCACCTCACTGACTTTTGTGACTGTTCCAGCACCGATTATTACTGAAGATCCAAATTTTTCTTGCATAGCTAGAATTGTATCTAGTGGCTTAGGAGAATTTAGAGGTACTTCTAGCTTATTAAATCCCGCAGCTATCAAAATTTCACTTACTCTGATGCATCTATCTGTCGTTAAGCCTCTTAGAATTGCTATCAATTCACGATTTTTAGTCATAGATTTTACCTATTAAAATATGCTTGTTTCAGACCGTTTAGAGTTATGTCTTGTGTGTTTTCCAAAGAGATATTTAAACCTAATTTTTTGAGTGCTTTTTCGTATAAAACGCATAACTTGTCATTTCCTATCATAACTATATCTCGACCCAACCAATAGCTTTTTGAACCCGCTAATTCAGATCCGATCAGATATCCAGACAGTTTTGCTTTAAGCAATTTAGTAGGAATATTTTCTAAGAGATCTGTAGCGCGGATTCCAAAGAGCTTGGAAGAAAAAAGAGCAGGATTTGAATATGTATCTTCGAAAGCTTGTAAAAAGGAGTCCGTATCAATCTTATCGCTTTTCACAGAATTTTTTAAGATAGAATATTCAGACAATAATTGAAAAATTTCACCTGTCATAAATGTTCTGAAACTTATTATTTCACCAGCACTTATGTGAACCCATTTTGTATGGGTTCCTGGAAGACAAATAACCCCGTCAAAATTTGGTTTTTTTGATAAGTAACCAGCAATTTGTGTCTCCTCGCCGCGCATTACATCTGATGGTGATGCCTGCATGATACCTGGTAGGATTCTGACAGAAATGCGTTGGTCGATTGTCTGAACCCAGGTCGTTTTGTCAGGATTTATGGGAGAGCAGGGTGCTTCCATATATGATGCTTCTTTCCATCCTGTTTTTGCTCCTGCCATGCCACAAATAACTACAGGACATTCCGTTTCAGTTTTTTCAGGAAGCCATTTTTCAATAAGTCCCATAAAATATGGTTCAAATTCACTTGGTAAAAGTGCAGACATACCTTTACCCTGGTTTATAGTGTTTACAATACTTCCATTTTGATCCAGGGCCCAGACACGTAAATTTGATGTGCCCCAGTCAGCAGCAATCCAAGAAATATCTTTCAACTTACTCATCCAGTAACTACTACACCACCGTCTATAACGAGTGCTTGGGAGGTCATCATTTTTGAGGTGCCAGAGGCCAAAAATAAAGTGCCTCCCACAATATCAGGTCCAGATAGATGCTCTTTGAGGCATTGCCGATCTAAATGTTTTGATAGTCCTTCTTCTGTTGCCCACAATTTCATCTGTCTTTTTGTTAAAACCCAACCCGGCATAATTGCATTTACACGAATGCTATGAGGACCTAACTCCCGCGCCAAAGAGCGAGTCAAACCCGTAATAGCAGACTTGGCAGTTGCATACGCTGGATATCCTTCATTCCCCATCATGTAGGAAATTGACGAAAAGTTGATGATCGATCCTCCACCGCTAATTTTCATTCCTTCAACTACTTCCTGTGCAGCAAAAAAATGTGGTTTCAAGTTTACTTCCATCGTTTGGTCCCACTGCTCTGGAGTAAACTCATCCAGTGTATGGCGTGTATCGTTAGCTGCATTATTGACCAAGACAGTGACTGCACCTTGTTTTTTTGCAGTTGTCTGTAAAGCAAATTTTAATTCTTTTATGTGGCTCACATCACACTTTAGAAAGGTTGGCTCATATTTATATTTACCTTCACACTCAGCCAGAAATTTTTCTGGGTTAGATCTTTGAACGAAGGTTACTTTAGCACCCTGCGATAAGAAACCTTTAGTTAAATCTGCTCCAATGCCAGATCCCCTTCCAGTGATAAAAACACTTTGATCTTCTAAATCGTGGAAGGTTGCAAATTGCATTTTTGTATTCCTTATGTTGCAGGGTTATTTTTATCTAAGCCATCGCATTCTCTAGCGTGTGAATTTTTTATGTTTTATCCTTTTAGGTTCAAGTGCGTCTGGACCAAGCCGCCTTTTTTTGTCTTCCTCGTAATCTTCAAAATTGCCTTCGAACCATTCTACCTGGGCATCACCTTCGAACGCCAGTATGTGTGTGCAAATCCTATCCAGGAAGAAGCGATCGTGGGAGATTACAACAGCGCAGCCAGCGAAATCTACAAGTGCGTCTTCGAGGGCGCGGAGTGTTTCGACATCCAAATCATTTGTAGGTTCATCTAATAACAAAACATTGCCGCCTGATTTCAAGAGGCGAGCCATATGAACTCTGTTGCGTTCACCTCCGGATAATAAAGAAACTTTCTTTTGCTGGTCACCGCCTTTAAAATTAAATGAAGAACAATAGGCTCGCGAATTTACTTGAGCATCTCCTAATTCAATAACTTCAGCCCCACCTGAAATTGCTTCCCAAACGGTTTCACCGTCTTTTAAATCATCCCTGGATTGGTCTACATAAGATAATTGAACAGTGTCACCATAGTTCACCGACCCCGAATCTTGATTTTCCTGTCTGGTAAGAACTTTGAAAAGAGTTGATTTCCCAGCACCGTTTGGACCAATTACGCCAACAATACCTCCTGGCGGTAAATTAAAACTAAGATTTTCAATGAGAAGTTTATCTCCCATTACTTTATTTAAATTCTCCACCTCAATTACTTTTTCACCCAACCTTGGTCCATTTGGTATAACGATTTGAGCTTTGGATATTTTTTCTCGTTCGGATTGTGATGCTAAATCGTTGTAAGCATTAATCCTGGCTTTCTGTTTGGCCTGACGTGCTTTTTGGCCCTGTCGCATCCACTCTAATTCACGTTCTAAAGTTTTTTGACGCGTTTTGTCTTCGCGTGATTCTTGTTCTAATCTTTTAGCTTTTTGCTCTAACCAGCTTGAATAATTTCCTTCATATGGAATACCACGCCCGCGGTCTAATTCTAGTATCCATCCAGTTATATCATCTAGGAAATATCTATCGTGTGTTACAATTAGAATCGTGCCCTTATAATCAATTAAATGTTGTTGTAACCAAGCAATTGTTTCTGCATCCAAATGGTTTGTTGGTTCATCAAGTAATAACATTTCTGGAGCTTCAAGCAGAAGCTTACACAGCGCTACACGGCGCTTTTCACCCCCCGATAGTGTGCTTACGTCAGCATCGTCAGGTGGGCATCGAAGAGCCTCCATGCTCACGTCTATTTGACTATCTAAATCCCATAAATTTTCTGCATCAATTTTATCCTGAAGCGTTGCCATTTCTTCAGCTGTATCGTCAGAATAATTCATTGCTAAATCGTTGTAACGATCGAGAATTTCTTTCTTCGGAGCAACACCTAGCATTACGTTTTCGCGCACATTTTTTGTTAAATCTAATTCAGGCTCTTGTGGTAAATAGCCAACTTTTGCTCCTTCAGCAGACCAAGCCTCCCCGGAAAAGTCCTTATCTAAACCCGCCATAATTTTCATTAAAGTTGATTTACCTGCACCATTAACTCCAACCACGCCTATTTTTACACCAGGTAAAAAGCTTAGGTGAATATTTTCAAAGCATTTTTTACCACCTGGGTAGGTTTTTGAAACACCCTGCATATGATAAACGTATTGATAAGCCGCCATTGTTTACTCCACTATTTACAACTTCGACAAACGATACGCTCTCATTAGTTGATGAGCAATCTTTTAGTCTGAAAATGCGGATTAAAGCTTGTTATTGCTTGTAAAATTATTCAGAGGCGATTTTATAGAATTTATTATAAATTTCACTATAACTGAAATGAGCTAGGGGAAATTCCTATTCAATGTTTTTAGATAACAAGAAAATAGGGCTATTTGGTGGATCATTTGATCCAGCACATTTGGGACACGTAAATTTCTCTTTTGAAGCTGCAAAGCATTTCAATTTGGATCAAGTAATTTGGCTTATAAGCCCTGGTAATCCACTGAAACCAAAAGCACCTGCGCCAATTGTCTCAAGAGTTACGGGTGCAAAAAATATTATTGGTAGCCCTAAAATCATTATTTCATCGGTAGAGGCTGAAAAAGGTCTACGATACTCTTGGGAAACGTTAGACTTTTTTTTTCATAATTACCCTAAAACAAAATTTGTTTGGCTAATGGGCTCAGATAACTTGGCCCAATTTCATTTATGGAAAAACTGGAGGTGGATAATAGAAAGTTGCCCGGTCGGGGTTCTTGCTCGGCCAAACTCTCGGCAGACAGGATTAAATTCAAAAGCAGCAAGGATTTATAAAAACTACCGTCTACCAGCAAATGCAGGCAGATACCTGCCTTATTCTACTTCGCCTGTTTGGTGCTTTGCAAATATGCCTATGATGAACATTTCTAGTTCAGATATCAGGAAAAAATAACCAACCGATTTACGATTGTTTTATTTGTTAATTATCATATGCCGAGCCTTTGAACCTCTTTCGATTGCGGCTGCGTGAAGACGATCAATATTTAATTCATATCTCATTTCTTCTAGTAACCTTAACTCAGGCTCAAAAATTAACCCATCTGCTGCTGCTACGTCACAACACAATGCGTAGACAGTTTCATTCAGTTCCGATGGTAAGTGATCTCTTACTAGGCCAAACAAGGCATCTAAACCATCTTCTTGCTCAAACAAATCAAATACAGTCTGAGAAATGATATTTAATCGGTCAATATCATACTCAGCAAAAATGGGTAAATTATTTACTGCTGATTGAATTTTTACCAATTCTGCTGTTCTGATATTACTGTCTGAGATTGCTATTGCCATCATCATTGCCACCAGGCAATCTTGGGCTGTTAAAATCGGCGTTACTTCACTGGACATAACGTGTCTCCTTTGGAAGAGCTCAAATTCAGAATATTGACCAATTTGATTTGTAGCAATAGTAAGCATGAGTTTTTGTAGAACAAATTAAATTTAATTAATTGGAGAATAAAATGTTTGAAATGCGCGAAACGGGAATGGTTTCAAAAGCTTGGCCATTTGAGGAGGCGCGTCGGATATTAAAGCGCTACGAGAACTCACCCCCAGAAAAAGGCTATGTATTATTCGAAACGGGTTACGGCCCATCTGGTTTACCTCATATTGGGACGTTTGGAGAAGTAGCGCGTACTACAATGATTATTAAGGCTTTTCGTGAAATAAGCGATATTCCTGCTAAATTAATTTGTTTTTCAGATGATTTGGATGGCATGAGGAAAGTTCCTGGTAATGTACCTAAACAAGAGATTTTAAAGGATTATATCCAAAAGCCATTAACTTCAGTGCCTGATCCTTTTGATAAATTTGAAAGCTTTGGTCACCATAATAATGTTATGTTACGAAGGTTTCTTGATACCTTTGGATTTGAATATGACTTCTATTCTGCAACAGAGTTTTACAAATCTGGAGCGTTTGATCGAACTCTAAAAAGAGCAGTGGAATGTTATGATGATATAATGCAAGTCATGTTAAAATCTTTGCGTGAAGAGAGAAAAAAAACATACTCTATTTTTCTACCAATACATCCAGAGACTGGTCGTGTTTTGTATGTTCCTATTAAGGAAGTAAATGTGACCGATTATACGGTTTCTTTTGATGATGAAGACGGTAAATCTTGGACGCTACCCGTTACTGGTGGCAACGTAAAATTTCAGTGGAAGCCAGATTTTGGTGCGCGTTGGGCTGCTCTTGGAGTGGACTTCGAAATGTATGGTAAAGATCATTCAACTAATACTCCGATTTATGATCGTATTTGCAGAATATTGGGCCATAGACCTCCAGAACATTTTACGTATGAATTGTTTTTGGACGATCAGGGTCAAAAAATTTCAAAGTCCTCTGGAAATGGAATATCGATAGATGAGTGGTTGACCTATGCAAGTCCTGAAAGTCTCAGTTACTTCATGTATCAAAAACCAAAAACAGCGAAGCGTTTATATTTTGATGTAATCCCCAAAGCTGTCGACGAATATCATCAGCAGTTGAGGGCTTATGAGGCGCAAGATTTTAAATCCAAAGCAACAAATCCAGTTTTTCACATACACGGGAATAACGTGCCTAAGTCTGACATGGTTGTTCCATTCAGTATGTTACTAAATCTTGCCGCGGTAGCTAACGCTGAAGATAAGAGACAACTTTGGGGATTTATAAAAAAATACGCACAAGATGCGTCTCCTGAGAACAACCCTCAACTTGATCAAGCTGCGTCATTTGCAATCTCTTATTATAATGATTTTGTTAAGCCAAAGAAAGTTTATAGATTAGCCACTGCTACTGAGAAAGAGGCATTGATAGATTTGCGTGATAAGTTGCGAAACTTCACTGGTGATCGAGATGCTGAAGAACTCCAGTCCATAGTTTTTGCATGTGGAAGGGATAAATTTGATCCCTTGAGAGATTGGTTCAAGGCATTATATCAAGTCCTTTTGGGAGCTGATCAAGGTCCAAGATTTGGTGGTTTTATTGCACTTTATGGTGTAGAAGAAACGGTCGATTTAATTGAAAAAGCTCTAGATGGTGTCTTTGTAAAGGATTGACGGACTAACTTTTTGATTTATCTCCTCTGGTACTAGGAGGTTGTCGTGATACGATTAATAGCTGTTTTTTTTCTTTCCATGTCCACATTATTGTTTGCGGACGAAAAAGCCGATATTCAAAGTACAATTTCTGATCAATTAAGAGCCTTTGCATCAGATAATTTTATTGAGGCTTTCACTCATGCAAGTCCAGGAATAAAAGATATCTTTGGTACAGTAGAGAACTTTTCTAATATGGTTAAGAAAGGTTACCCTATGGTTTGGCGGTATAACAATTTTGAATTTTTAAATCTAGAAGAGACACCGCAAGGATATTCTCAGATTGTACGTATTACTGATCAAAACGATAAACTTTTTCTACTAAAATATTTTATGAAGAACGTTGCTGGTATTTGGAAAATCTCCGGTGTTAGTATTATCGAAGCGAGTGACTTTTCCGCATAGAGATAATGTGAATCTTGTAGGTTAATCGAAATTTTAATTTAGTTTTGGTTTACTCTTTCCTCTATAAGCGCGAGTGCCACCGCGACCAGCTGTAGACCTAGGCTTATCTGAATTTGAGATAGCCTCTATAGCACTTTGTCTAGCTAAAGGGTCATCTGCCACAGCTAGATCAACTGCTTCCAATCGCTGAATTTCATCTCTAAGTTTTGCAGCTTCTTCAAATTCTAAATTTTCAGCAGCTTTCCGCATGTCTGTGCGCATTCCTTCAAGAACAGTTTGTAGATTAGCTCCAGCCATTGGTTTTTTAATTGTTGCTGTGACCCTAGACTGATCCGTATCGCCCTTGTAAAAGCCGGCTAAAATGTCATCGACATTTTTCTTCACGGTTTCAGGTGTAATGCCATTTTCTTGATTATATTGTACTTGCTTGGCACGTCTTCTGTCAGTTTCTGCAATGGCTCGCTCCATAGATCCAGTGATACGATCAGCATACATGATGACTTTTCCATTTTCATTTCTTGCTGCTCTACCAATAGTTTGAATAAGGGATGTCTCGGAACGTAGAAAACCTTCTTTGTCAGCATCTAAAATTGCGACTAAACCACATTCTGGTATATCTAAACCTTCTCTTAAAAGATTAATGCCTACCAAAACGTCAAAAGCACCTAATCTTAAATCTCGAAGTATTTCAATTCGTTCAATAGTATCGATATCAGAGTGCATATATCGAACCCGTACACCCTGTTCGTTTAAATATTCAGTAAGATCTTCAGCCATTCTTTTTGTAAGAGTTGTTACTAGAGTTCTGAAACCACTCTGAGCAACTCTTTTAACTTCATCTAAAAGGTCATCAACTTGCATTTCTACTGGTCGAATTTCTACTTCAGGATCAAGAAGCCCGGTGGGTCTAATAACTTGTTCAGTAAATACACCGCCCGTTTGATCTAATTCCCATCCACCGGGAGTTGCTGAAACATAAATTGACTGTGGTCGCATGGCATCCCATTCCTCAAATTTCAGAGGTCTGTTATCCATACATGACGGAAGGCGAAATCCATGTTCTGCCAGTGTGAATTTTCTTCTGTAGTCCCCACGGTACATTCCTCCAATTTGTGGAATGCTAACATGACTTTCATCTGCAAAAACAATGGCGTTATCGGGTATAAATTCAAATAGAGTTGGTGGAGGCTCTCCTGGGGCCCTTCCTGTAAGATATCTTGAATAATTTTCGATACCGTTGCAGACGCCTGTAGCTTCTAACATTTCAAGATCAAAATTAGTCCGTTGCTCAAGCCTTTGTGCTTCGAGCAGTTTTCCCTCTGATACAAGATTATCCAGTCTTTTTCTTAGCTCCTTTTTTATTCCTATCATCGCTTGTTGCATTGTTGGCTTTGGTGTCACGTAGTGCGAATTAGCATAAACCCGAACCCGCTCTAAGCTGTTGGTTTTTTCACCTGTGAGTGGATCAAATTCAAAAATGTTTTCCAGTTCTTCACCAAAAAAAGAAAGCCTCCAAGCGCGATCTTCTAAGTGTGCAGGGAAAATTTCTAAAACATCACCCCTTACTCGAAAAGAACCTCTTTGAAAAGCTTGATCATTTCGACGATATTGCTGAGCTACCAAATCAGCCATAACTTGCCTTTGATCGTATGAATTCCCAGATTTAAGGTCTTGTGTCATCGCGCCATATGTTTCAACTGAGCCTATTCCGTAAATGCAAGAAACTGATGCAACTATGACCACATCATCCCTTTCCAAAAGCGCTCGAGTAGCCGAGTGGCGCATTCGATCGATCTGCTCATTTATCTGGCTTTCTTTTTCGATATAGGTATCAGACCTTGGCACGTACGCTTCAGGTTGATAATAGTCATAGTAGCTGACAAAATATTCAACAGCATTGTCTGGGAAAAAACCTTTAAATTCACCATATAATTGAGCTGCTAGAGTTTTATTAGGAGCTAATATTATCGCAGGTTTTTGAGTGCTCTCAATTATGTGCGCCATTGTGAAAGTTTTACCAGTTCCTGTCGCTCCCAAGAGTACTTGATCTTGTTCATTTGCAAGGATGCCATTAACAAGTTCCTTTATGGCACTGGGTTGATCTCCTGCAGGGGTAAACTCTGTGTTCAAAACGAACTTTTTGCCGCCTTCTAATTTCTCACGACTCCCAACGGGTTCGTCTGGCGCATGCTCTAGTAAAATTTCTGATTTCCTTTGCATGATAAACCCACTTTGATTAAAAATTTTATTTTGCTTATCAAAGGGTGGTTCTTAACCCTTGAATAGTCATAAGCTTTACTGGCATATATAGGTCGATCAAGGGAGTCTGTCCATGCGTGCGAGAATTTATAAACCATCTAAAACGGCTATGTCTTCTGGTCTGGCTAAAACTAAATCTTGGGTACTGGAATTTATTCAGGAAACTACAAGTGAAATTGATCCTTTGATGGGTTGGACGTCTTCCGGTGATACACAGGCACAGGTTACACTGAAGTTTGGGTCAAAACAGGCTGCTATTGATTATGCTCGCGAACATGGAATTGATGCTCAAATTTCTGAACCAAAGCAAAGAAAGTTTAATGTTCGCTCAGGTGGATACGGTGAAAACTTTGCAACTAACCGTCGCGGCGCTTGGACCCATTGAAGTTATCGAAATTACACAGCAGCGTGAATTGAATATTTTATGCGACACGGTGGAAAAGTTCTAATTGATCAACTTAAAATCCAAGGCGTTAAGCGAGTTTTTTGTATTCCTGGAGAAAGCTACCTTGCAGCACTGGATGGCTTGTTTGAAAGCAACATAGAAACAATAGTAGGTCGTCATGAAGGCGGTGTGACTATGATGGCTGAAGCTTATGGAAAACTGACAGGTAAACCGGGCGTCGCCTTTGTTACACGTGGTCCTGGGGCAACTAATGCATGTTCGGGAGTGCATGTGGCATTTCAGGACAGCACCCCCCTGGTTCTTTTGATTGGTCAAGTAGCAAGTGATCAGCGTGACCGAGAAGCTTTTCAGGAAATTGAATACAGAAAAATGTTCGAACCACTTGCAAAATGGGTTGCAGAAATAGATAGGGCTGATCGAATTCCAGAGTATATCGCAAGAGCTTTTAGTGTGGCATGTTCTGGCCGTCCAGGACCAGTTGTTTTAGCACTGCCAGAAGATATTTTATCTGCTGATTGTTCAGTTAATGATGCAAAACCAGTTGTTGATGTAAATCAAGGGGCACATCTTGATAGTGTTAAAAAGATTATTGAAAAGATTGCTCGTGCAAAGCGACCGTTTTGTATTGTTGGCGGGTCAAAGTGGTCCCAAAAAGCCGCAAATAATTTGGAAAAGCTGTCTGAACGCATGTCAATTCCCGTTGGTACTTCCTTTAGGTGTCAGGATTTTATGGATAACAGACATCCAAATTACATGGGTGATGTAGGGTTGGCTATTAACCCAGAATTAGGGAGTTATATTAAATCAGCAGATTTAATTTTATGTGTTGGTGCCAGACTTGGTGAAAACACAACGGGTGGTTATAGTTTGCTGGAAGTTCCAAATGCAGCAAACCCGTTAATCCACGTACATCCAGATCCTGACGAATTAGGTCGTGTGTACACACCTGAAATATCTCTAGCTTGTAATAGTTTTGATTTTTTGGAGTCAGCATTGGACCAATCAGTGAGTGTAGACAGAGATTTATCACCATTACGTAAGAACTATTATTCTTGGCGAGAGCCGTATGAAACTCCCGGTTCAGTAAAGATGGAGCAGATAGTTTTACAATTAAACGAAGTCCTTGCAGAAGATGCTATTGTGGCAAATGGTGCAGGAAATTATGCTGCCTGGTTACATCGGTACTTTCAGTATAAATCATTTAAAACCCAATTAGCCCCAACTTCTGGATCTATGGGGTATGGAATACCCGCAGCAATCAGCGCTAAATTAGAGCGTCCGAATACTGAGGTGGTTTGTTTGGCTGGTGACGGTTGTGCGCAAATGTCTATTCAAGAGTTTGGTACAGCAGTGCAGTATAAAGCTAACATTATCATAATTATTTCAAATAATGGAGTTTACGGAACAATAAAGATGCACCAAGAGCGTACTTATCCTGGTAGAACTTCTGGCACAAACATGTTGAATCCTGATTTTGCTTCGCTTGCGCGGTCATATGGAGGTTTTGGCGAAACTGTAGAGAAAACCGCTGAGTTTCTGCCTGCGTTTGAGCGAGCTAGATCTGCAGGAAAACCAGCTATTATAGAATTAAAAACAAACCCGCTTGCACTTTCACCACAAACGCCTGCCTAAAATAAAACCCTATTTTACTTCATCGAGTTTAATAACTTTTTCAAAATCTTCATTTGATATTTCTTCAAAATCAAAATTGTCCAGTCGTTTTGCCCTCCGACCGGCTTTGTCAGCACTTATCTTTATGTCTGAAATATCTTTTGCAGCTTGATTAAAATGTCGATCTAAGCTTTCTACCCTTACTCCCAAGCGATCCACATCTTGATACAATGACGTTAATTCTTTTCTAATCGCACCGGCTTGCTCACGCATGCGTGCATCTTTAAGAATAGCGCGCATTGTATTCAGTGTTGCCATGCAAGTTGTGGGTGAAACTATCCAAACTCTTGCAGAAAAACCTTCTCTGACAATTTCCGAATAGTTTGCATGTAATTCTGCATACACTGCCTCTGAGGGTAAAAATAGTATTGCACCGTCTGCAGTCTCTCCCTCTATAATATATCTTTCAGAAATATCTTTGATATGTTTTCTAACGGATGTTCTGAACAATCGCACAGCGGCAGATGTTTCTACCTCAGAGGATGCATTTCTAAGAGCTTCATAGGCCTCCAGTGGAAATTTACTATCGATAACAATTGGTCCTGGTGGGTTCGGTAATTTAATCAAGCAATCGGCTCTTCTCCCATTAGATAGCGTCGCTTGTAAGTCGAAGCCATCACTGGGCAAAGCTTTTGAAACTATGTCTGTAAGTTGAATTTCGCCGAACGCACCTCTTGTTTGTTTGTTTGACAAAATATCTTGAAGGCTAAGGACATCTCCCGATAATTTTGTTATTTTTTCTTGTGCTTTGTCGATGGTCGCGAGGCGTTGTTGTAAATCACCAAGCGATTGTGCTGTTCTTCGCGAAGAATGTGACAGGTTTTCACTCATTTGCAGTTGAACCTTCGAAAGCCTTTCTTCCATCATATTGATTAAAGATAATTGTGCCTTAGCTTGTGCTTCAGAGACAGTTTGTAGCCCACCTGTCAGGCGTTCTTGCCCTTCACTTAACTTTTGAATTTTCTCACCAAAAAGATTTAGATTATCAATGATAGGGTCATTAGAGGTTGTAGATTTTGCCTTAACTCGTAACAATAAATATAGTGCTGCAACGATAAAAATAGTTAGTATGAGAGTTAAAAATAACAATAGTGGTGAGAGTGTCATTTCTGTCATGTTCTTCCAAACAACCTCTCAATGTCTGATAACTTTAATTCAATATAAGTTGGTCTGCCATGATTACACTGTCCAGAATATGGTGTAATTTCCATTTCCCGTAAGAGCGCATTCATTTCTTCTTGATTAAGTCTACGGCCTGATCTTATTGAACCATGACATGCTTTCCGACTAAGTATTGAAGTGAGTTCTTCCTCTAATTTTTTACTTTCGCCATTGTTAGACAATTCATCAAGTATATCCAAAATAATCGATTTTACATCAAAATCTCCTAAAAGGACTGGTGTCTCATGAACGATGATTGCATTTTCGCCAAATGCTTCAATTGCCAACCCAGACTTCAGAATATGATCCTTTTCTACAATTAAACGTTCAACATCAGGATTAGACATTGCAATAACTTCGGGTATTAAAAGAACTTGCCGTTTAACCCCGTTATTTTCCATTTCTTTTTTTAGTTTTTCGTAGACTAACCTTTCGTGTGCTGCATGTTGGTCAACAATCACGACACTATCTTTTGTTTGTGCAATTATATAGTTTTCATGAACTTGTCCGCGAGCTGCACCAAGTGGGAATTTTGCAGATAATCTTTCGTCCTTGCTCTCATTAGCGATGCTACTAGAAGGAGTTTCTAATTCTCCAAGGTCGAGGGTCCCAAAGCTATCTGTTTGGCCAGTTTCAGATTTTTCGATGACTAGATCTGAAGAAAATTCTCCTGATCGATTTTTCTTGATATTCATCTGATACATAGAGTTAGGGAAAGCACTATTCACGCTCATTGCACCCAATGCACTATCTGCAATTGTGGAAGAAGCTCTATGACCAGCTTCGGCTAAAGCATGTCGAATAGCAGAAATGACTAGGCCTCTTACTGTACCAGGTTCTCTAAAACGTACCTCTAACTTGGACGGGTGCACATTTACATCAACCAAATGAGGCGCACACTCTAAAAATAGTACAACGGCTGGATAACGGTCCTTCGCTAGAAAATCTGAATAGGCAGCCTTGATGGCCCCAATAAGTATTTTATCTTTAACAGGTCTTTGATTTATATAAATGTGCTGAAGATTAGTTGATCCTCGGGAAAAAGTTGGAAGAGCAGCAAACCCAGACAATCTAAAATGTTCACGTTCGGCTCTAATAGCACAAGAGTTTTCAACGAAAGAGCTATCTACAACTTTTGAAATTCTTTTTCTGAGCGCATCATCAAGATTTCCCGACTCTGCAATTGCACTGAAAATTATTCGATCTCTGGTATCACTTATATCTCTTAGCTTAAAGCTAATATATGGGTAAGCTATTGCCACACTCTTTACAATTTTGTTAATCTCTTGAAGTTCCGTGCGATCAGTTCTCAAAAACTTTAATCGAGCTGGAGTAGCGTAAAATAAATCTCTCAATTCAATTACAGACCCACGATTTAACGCAATTGGTTTTACTTTAGAAGTTAAACCAGCTTCGATCGTAAGTTCTGCGCCCTCAGTTTCGATACCTTTTGTTTTTATATTCAATCTGCTGACAGCACCTAGCGATGGCAAAGCCTCTCCTCTAAAGCCGAATGTTGAAATATCAAATAAATCGTCACTACTTAATTTTGATGTTGCATGACGCGATACTGCCAAAGGAAGATCCGTCGGCGTCATGCCGCAGCCATCATCTATGACACGAATTAAAGTTTTCCCTCCGTCGGCGATATCAATTGAAACACTTTTAGCACCAGCATCAATTGAATTTTCGATAAGTTCTTTTACAGCTGAGGAAGGTCTCTCGACTACTTCCCCCGCTGCAATACGATTTATTGCCGTTTCATCAAGTTGCTTAATGACAGGTTGATCATGCCGTATTTTGTGTTTTTCAACAATCATAGTACTATATTTAGCATAATTTATTCCGATTCTAAAATGTCAAATTGCAGAACACCTCACTTTGCCCATATATTAGTATCTATAAAATCAGGAAATAAATCTTTTGGTTGGTTGGAAAATTAGGATAAAAATTTTTGTATAAAGTATTTGGCATTCCACAAAGTAGAGCATTCCGCGTAATATGGATGCTTGAGGAAATAGAGATAGAATATCAACATTTTTCTTTGAAGCCCGGAAGCCAAGAAGTCAAAAACTTAAATAGGTCAGGTAAAGTTCCAGTCTTAATGGACGGAGAAGAAATTCTTAGTGATAGTTCTGCTATAATCTCATATCTCGGTGATAAACATGAACAGCTATGCTTTCCAAGTGGTTCGATTGAGCGGGCACGGCAAGATGCCATGGTTTTTAGAATAATTGATGAAGTGGATATGATGCTTTGGGGCGCGGCGCGCCATAGTTTTATTTTGCCTGAGGACATGCGGGTAGCTGCTATTAAACCGAGCCTTAAATGGGAGTTTCAAAAAAATATAGATAACATAATGAATGAACGGCGTGGGAAGTTTTTAATGGGAGAGGAGTTCATGCTTCCTGATATTATTCTAGCCCATTGCGGGCGCTGGGCCCGCTCTGCAAAATTCCCTTTGGAGAATGAAAGTTTCAACGAGTATATAAATTTATGTTACGATCGCCCCGCAGTAAAAAGATTAATTAAAAGGTTATCTTAACAAAAATTTTTCGATTCCTTTTGCAGACCAATGCCCCGTAGCAAGAGCAGCGGTAATTAAATAGCCTCCAGTGGGGGCATCCCAATTCAGCATTTCCCCAGCAAAAAATATCCCGGGCTTTTTATACAGCATTAAATGTGAGTCCAATTGATCAAAACAAACACCACCAGCTGTTGATATTGCTTTGTCCATATCGTCTGGCCCTGCATGCTTAACAAGAAGGTGTTTTAGATTAACTGAGAGATGCTCTTTTGAGAAAGAATTTAAGGAGAATTCTCTTAAAAGTGACTGTTTTACAGCATTTAGATTAAATACTTTTCTGAGATAATTTGACCAACTTGACTTGCCGATTGGCTTTTGGAGGGCTTCAAAAAGTCGTTTTTCACTCCAATCTGGAAGAAGATCTAAAAAGACTTCCTCTCCCTTATTAAGCGCTGGTGACAATGAATATATTCCGCCTCCTTCTATACCAGTTTCAGTGATAATAATTTCTCCTTGAGATTTTATTGAGCCTGCTTTTAAGGAGATTGCTTTTACTGGTTGGCCAAAATGCTTTTCTATGTGTGGGCTCCACTTTATTTTTAAGCCAACATTTGAGGCGCTGAATTTTTCATTTTCGACACTAGTCAACCAATTGAGCCAATTCCCGTCAGATCCAAGACGTTTCCAACTTGCTCCACCCATTGAAAATAATATGCTTTTTGCGGCAATTATTTCGTTGCCGTTTTCAGTTTTGAAAATTAGAGATTCATTCATCAAAGATATAGCCTGCCTTTTATGTCTCCTTTTGACGCCTCTTTTGTCTAATTGAGTGAGCCAGGCTCTGAGTAAAGGTGATGCTTTCATTTGAGTGGGAAAAACCCTTCCTGTGCTCCCTGTGAAAAGGTCAATTCCTAATGAATTTGCCCATTCTGCTACATCAGATGGGGTGAAGTTTTTCAAAGCATCAATTAACTGGGGGTTATTATTGGAAAAATTTTTTAAAAACACGTCCAATGGTTCATCTTTGGTTAAATTTAATCCAGATTTGCCTGCCATCAAAAACTTTCTACCCATTGTTGGCATTTGGTCTACGATGGTGATCTTTAAGTTTAATTTACTAAGATAATCTGCTGCCATCAGGCCAGCTGGGCCACCGCCAACAATTAGTACATCTTCCATAAAAGGTCCTTATTCCTTATCAAATTATAATTAATTATATAGGTAGGGTATTTGATTTGTTATCTGAAATATGAGTTAAATGACAGGAATGAATTTTATGGAAAAGCATGAAAAAAAATACCGATTTGCCCATTATGTTTGCGTAACATTCCACCTGAAGTGCCGCAAAGTTTTCATCACTTGATCCCAAAACTTAAGGGAGGAAAGAAGGGTCCTACTATTTTGCTTCATCATATTTGTCACAAAGAAATTCACGCGGCGCTGTCTGAAGGTGAGCTGGCGCAACACTTTAATTCTGTTGAAGCTTTGAAAGCCCATCCAAGACTTTCAAATTTTTTTAAATGGGTGGCTAAGCGACCAGCAAACTTTTTGTCAAAGGTTCCCAAGAAAAGAAGAACTTAACTTAATAATTTTTTTATGCTTGATACGTGATTTTGATTTGCTGATAAAGAAGCTGAAAGTAAAGTATGAGCTCGATCTATCAGTTCTTCGTCTTCAACAATTTCATCGACCAAACCAAATCGGTAGGCTGTGTCGGCATCAAGCTTTTCACCAGAAACCAGCATTAATTTTGCTCGACTGGGGCCGATTAGACGAATAAGTCTCTTTGGGTCAGACGGTTGGGGCAAAAATCCCATTTTCATCACGGGGTAGAAAAATCTTGCTTTAGGCACGCAAATTCTAATGTCACAAGCTAAGATCATTCCAAATGCGCCTCCTGCTACGGTACCATTCAAAGCGGCTATCGTAATGCAATTTAGTCTTGCAATCTTTTCTGATAATTTTTCCCAAATTGGAGAAATTGCTAATCCAGATTTTACTTCATTTAAGTCTGCTCCAGCACTGAAGGTCGTCCCTTGGCCTGTTAAGACAACCCCCCGAGCTTCAGAGGCTTTATCAAAAATAGATAACAGCTCTTCTAACATAGAAGATGAAAGGGAATTAGCTTTTTCTGGGCGATTTATTTTTATCTCCCAAACATCATTTTTATGCTTTTGTAATGTAATCAAATTAGTTTTACCTTCCTACGTATGACTTCGTCGCGCAAAGAAACCTCTTTTCCAATGAATTCGTTTGCCTCGTTGCCACACATCCATAGAAGAGCTCTAGCAGGCCAATCAGCAGGTATATGCACACTCCAATCTAATTTGCTCACCTGATTTATTCCGCTTTCTTTTATTTCAGCCTGCATTTGGGTAGCAACGGTACCAGGTGAAAGACCCATTGATCTAATTCCATATTGAAAATATTCATTATGTAGGCACTTAGTCAGCATTGCCGCGCCAGCTTTTGAAGAACAATAATGGCTCCAAGCCTTGAGTGGATTATGCGCCGCTCCAGAACTCACATTTAGAATGGTTCCCTCTCGTTTTTCAATCATCTTAGGTAAAACGGCATTTACAGTGTAAAAAACACTTTTGAGATTTGTATCAATTACATTAGACCATTCTGCCGGGCTAATCTCATGGATACGTCCGATAGGCAGAATTGTGCCTGCATTATTAATTAGGATATCTAGAGCACCAAAATGCTGAAAACAAAAATCTACAAGTTCATTAACAAAGTTAGGGTTGGCGATATCTCCTGCGAAAAACTCTGCTCTATCGCCTAAATCTTTTTTTATTGTTTTTAGTTTGCTCAAGTCTCGTGCGGTTAACATTACATTTGCACCCGCTTCAATAAATGTTTGGGCCGCTGCCTCTCCAATTCCGCGACTGGCTCCTGTAATTAAAACTGTTTTGCCATTTAAATTTATCATGCTTTAGGATCCATAAAAAAAAGAAAAAATTTAGAATAACACTATATAATATTTAACTTGGTGTTAAAGAAGCCTAAACACAATTTATCAAATTAATTATTACTTGGGTAATGTATGTATAATAAATTTTTCAGGTTGTTTTATTTTAACTGTGTCTTTGCAGTATTGCCACTAATGGCGCATGCCGAATTGAGCACGAGGGAAGCTTGGGAGAACACAAAGAGAATATTGGAAACTGGAGGTTACCAAGTCTTTGGAGAAGAGGTTTCTTTAGGATCAGAGTTAAGCATAAGAGATGCGAAAATAGTTCTTGAGGTTGATGAACAGACAGATATTATTTTTGATGTTGAGAGTCTGAGTTTAAATAAAAAAATCGATGGGTTTATTTATCTAAACTTGCCCCAAGAGATTAATGTTCAATATATAAACGAAGATGATTTTGGATATAGAACTCAGGCTAATATCCTAATACGAGCGCGTGAGCTTGAACTAAAAGTTTCTGGCCAACCTAAGAAAATTTTGTACGAAATGACAGCGACATCTGCTGGATTTGCATTGGTTGAGCTGCTTGATAACGGTGTTCCTTCGACAGACTTTACAGCAACGATGGAGTTAGTCTTGGCTGATATTAAGTCTGTAATTAAGTCAACAAGTGGCGAGGCGAATGAAATTAAATCAATGCTTACTGCCTCGGGCGCTTCAATAAAAGGCGGTGTAAATTTGCTCAGTATCCCACTGGAGCTGAGTTTTCAATATGTCATGGATCAACTGAAATCTTCTTCAGTTTCAAATGAGCCTGAAGTCCCCATTGATGAAGATTTTGAGCTGGCTTTGGAAAAAGGCTTTTCTTCAACCTCCAATTTAGGTTTTGACAAAAGTGAATTGGTTTTGAACGCAAATGCGCCTGGTGGACCATTATCACTTTCATTTTCATCAGGCCCTGCGTCTTTGACAAATGCAATTTCAGAGGCAGGCTTGATTATTCAGTCAGATAATCAAAAGACGGTGTTGAATTTCAAAGTGCCATCTAATGGGTGGGATTTTGAATTGGATTTCCAAGAATTTGGTGCAGCAGTAAACATTCCACTTCTGGTCAAAACTGGTGAACAAGAATTTGGAATGAGTATCAAGCTGTCTGGTTTAAATCTGTCTGATACTATTTGGAATTTTTTTGATGCCAATAATGTAATGCTAAATCAGCCAGCGACTTTGGAGTTTGATATTGAAGGATCAACAGTGTTGGTTGAGGGATTAACCAGTGAAGCAATAATAGGAAATCAAAACCTCAATCCTTTAGAGATTGGTCAAATTTTGAGTTTTAAGCTTAACGATTTTCTCCTTGATGCCTTTGGAGTAACAGTTGAAGCCAACGGAGACTTTGAGTTTGATAATGAAGATTTCCAAACCTTTGATGGTATACCCAGGCCGATGGGGAAAGGCTCTTTGAAAATACAAGGCTCCAATGCATTCATGGAGCGACTTGAAGGGATGCAATTATTTCCATCTGAAACCATAATGGGTGCTAGGATGATGTTAGCGTTACTGATGCGAGCAGTAGAAGATGATACCTTAATTTCTGAATTTGAAATAGATGAAAAGGGTAAGATTTATGCAAATGGTCAAAGACTACGATAACTTGTTTAACACTTTAAATTGATATTATCAGTGTCCAAAAAAAGCTTTTACTTTTAGAACGAAAGGGTCCGTCAAAATACATGTTAGAAGAAACCTGCCAAAAAATTTTAGATTGTGCAAAAATCTCTGGAGCTGACCAGGCTGATGTGATGGCAGTTCACGGAACCTCTATTTCTATAGAAGTGCGAAAGCAGGCTTTAGAGCAAATAGAACGAAGTGATGGAATAGAATTTGGATTGCGTGTGTTTAAAGGAAAGCGGCAAGCTATTGTCTCCGGATCAGATTTATCAGAGGCCTCAATTAAATTAATGACTGAGCGCGCAGTTGATATGGCAAAAGCAGCTCCAGAAGATCCTTATTGTGGATTAGCCAAAAAGTCCGAATTGGTTGCGGCTTGGGATGTAGATGAGCTAGAGCTTTCAGATGATCAAGCTGAACCTCAGCCAGAAGAACTTGAAAATCAAGCAAAGGAAGCAGAATACTTCGCTCTTGAAAATCGGTCTGTTGATCAAGTGCAATCTGCGAGTTCTGCATACAGCAAGACGAAAATTCATTTATCTGCAACTAACGGCTTTAACGGTGGATATTCAAAAACTAGTTTTTCCACTTCGTGCGTAGCCATAGCACGTTCACAATCAGGACTTGAACGAGATTATGATGGTGATGTACGCATTTTTAAACAAGATTTGCGCAGTCCGGAAGAAATTGGAATTCGGGCGGCTAAACGAGCTGTTTCAAAATTAGAAGCTCGCAAACCTAAAACTGGTGTTTATCCAGTAATTTTTGATGAAAGAGTGTCTTCATCTTTGATTGGCCATTTGCTTGCTGCAACTAATGGCGTAGCAGTTGCCAAAGGGTCTTCATGGTTATTGAATAGAAAAGGCACCCAAATTTTACCTGAGTTTCTCTCAATTACGGAAGATCCTTACAGGAAGCGAGCCAGCGGCTCTCGTCCATTTGATGCTGAGGGACTAGAGACCAAAGTCAGAAAAATTGTTGAAAATGGTGTTTTGTGCGACTGGACTACCGACCTGTCCTCTAGTCGAAAATTAGAACTGAAATCTACTGGGAATGCGACTAGAGCTGTTGCGGGAATTCCGTCACCAGGTAATTGGAATATTGCTTTAACCCAAGGAGAAAAGACTAAGTCAGATTTGTTGAATGATATGGGATGCGGCATATTGGTCACATCGATGATTGGTTCAACCATAAACGCGAATACTGGTGATTATTCGCGAGGTACATCTGGTTTTTGGGTTGAGAACGGAGAAATTCAATATCCTATATCAGAGCTTACTATTGCTGGTAATCTACTGGATATGCTGAAGTCTATAATTCCCGCTAATGATGCCCTCGAGTATGTTTCTCGTGTAGTACCGTCTCTTCTGATAGATGGAATGACCATTGCAGGATCTTGATACGATAAAAAAGGCAGCAATAGAGGCAAGTAAAATTGCGCTCAGGTATTCTGATAAAAATTTTAAAACCTGGGATAAAGATGCTGGTGCTGGTCCTGTTACTGAAGTTGATATAGAAATCGATAATTTCTTAAGAACATTCTTGCTAAAATGTGAGCCTGACTATGGATGGTTAAGTGAGGAGACTGAAGACAATACTGCACGGCTTGGTAAATCAAAAGTTTTTATAGTTGATCCTATAGATGGCACTCGCAGTTTTATTGCAGGAGACAAAACTTGGGCACATTCAATAGCAGTAGCGGAAAAAGGTAAACCCATTGCGGCAGTCGTGTATTTGCCCAGAATGGATTTGCTTTATACTGCTGAAATTGGAAAAGGCGCTTTTTTAAATGGTGAAAAAATTACTGTATCAGAAGTCTGTGATTTGATGGATGCTAAGATTTTAGCAAAAAAATCGGTGTTTGAAAAAGAGAATTGGAAAAATGGACAGTCAAACATTTTAATGCAACGCTATCGCCCATCTTTAGCCTATAGGTTGGCTCTTGTTGCCGAAGGAAGTTTTGATGCAATGATTACACTAGGTAAATCATGGGAATGGGATATCTGCGCTGGTCACCTTCTAGTTACTGAAGCTGGCGGTAGTGTTACCACCAGCCATGGAAGTGACATAAATTATAACTCCTCAACTGGAAGTTCCCAAGGAATTATTGCTGGAAATGCAATAGTTAGAGGGGCAATTTCCGATCAGTTAAATCTTTAAAAAAGGTTGAGCGATCTTATGAATAAATTTGTTGAATTTGAGTGGTGCGTCAGTCACGGCTAAGCATATACAATCTTCATCATCCGATGCAACAGGAGTATGGTGGGTATGTCCATCAGCAAATTCAACGTCGCCCGGCCCAAAATAATCAAACTCGTCCTTGAAGGCTCCTTTGAGCACTAGTGTTAATTCTCTGCCTTTGTGGCTATGCTCAGGAACAGCTGTGCCAGCTGGAATGTAAAGCAAACGGGCTGAAACTTTCTCGGAATTGACAAGAATTTTTTGTTTTACACCCATACCTATAGGTCGCCAGTCGATATCATCCAAATCACATCCGACATAGTCTGCTAAAGGCTCTGGTAGTGATTTTTGTTTCGGTCTTTCGAGCACTTGTTCAGGGGTTTGGTCGATTAAAGCCAATGTCTTCAAAAATGCATCCGAACCGATTTCATTTGGTTCTAAATTTTCAATAATTGCTCCACCCATTGCATCTAAGCTTTCCAGCTCAGCTCTACATTGGTCACACATTGAAATATGAGTGGCTATTGCCAATGCAAAACCTTCTTCAAGCTGTCCTGCAGAATAGGCCATTAATAACTTTTTAGATAAGTGATGTTTTATGTCGTGTGTTTTCATATTTCTCTCTCTACATCATTGCGTGGCGCAGTTTTTCAAGGGCTAATCTTATGCGCGATTTAATAGTTCCTAATGGTAGTCCAGTGATTTCGGCAATTTCACTGTGTGAAAGTTCACCAAGGTAAGCCTTCTCCACCAAAACCCGTTGTTTCTCTGGAAGCTCCCCGAGTGCTGTGACCAAACGTTCTGTCTCCTGCTGCAATTCTACCACGGCTTCTTGATCAGGTTCATAGCCTTGCTCGGCATACAATTGTTCGGGCTCAGGTCTATTTTGCTTCCTAATTGCATCAATTTTTTTATTTCTTGCTATAGTAAAAATCCAAGTTGAGGCACTGGCCCTGGAGGGATCAAACAAGTGAGCTTTACGCCACACAGTTGCCAAAACTTCTTGAGTGCATTCTTCTGCCATTTGAGGGTCAGCACCTGACTTCATCAGAAAAGCTTTTACCCTGGGGGCAAAGTGACTAAAAATTTCTTCGAATGCAGAGACATCTTTATTTATCTCGACCTTTCGAATTAACTCTGCCCAAACGTTTATATTTTTATTTTTCAATGACACGGTCTTTGTGTTTTCAACGTTACCAGAATCAATACCACACACCCTGGGCATTATCGAGTGGTTCGCGGCGCGTATTTTTGTCTCAATTAACATAATAAACTTTATTCGCTCTTACTGACAATTTGGATCAATTTTAAATACTTTTCATCCGGAACAGCCTAACGAACGTAGTACTGGTAAATAGGAATTAATATGACTTTTCAAAAAATGCCCATTTCGCCCAAAAATATTGCAGTAATCGGGGGCGGAATTTCCGGCCTAGGTGCAGCCCACGCGCTTTCAGATGCATACAATGTAACGCTGTTTGAAACGGAAAATCGCTTGGGTGGGCATGCTCGTACGATTTTAGCAGGTAAAAATGGTGATCAGCCTGTGGATACTGGCTTCATTGTATTTAATTATGCAAATTATCCCGAACTTTCTAAATTATTTTCTGATCTTAATGTTCCTGTCGTAAGAAGTGACATGAGTTTTGGAGCTTCCGTTCGCGGTGGAAAAATCGAGTATGCATTAAGAAATTTTGATGCAATATTTGCGCAAAGGAAGAACGTTTTTCACCCAAAATTCATCAAAATGGTCTGGGATATTAACAGATTTAACACTTTAGGCTTAACGGTTGCAGATGATAAGTCCATCACAATTAGACAATTTTTGGAACGACTAAAAACGGGCGATTGGTTTAGAGACTACTATTTGTTGCCACTTTCCGGTGCAATATGGTCAACGCCCACGGAAAAAATCTTAGAATTTCCGGCATATTCAATGATGCAATTTTTTAAAAACCATGCCTTGCTTAGTCGAAGTGGGCAGCATCAATGGTATACAGTGGAAGGTGGTTCACGAGAATATGTTTTACGGCTGGAAAATGCTTTATTGAAAAAACAAGTTGATATAAGACTTTCTACTCCTGTGGCGTCTGTTTCGCGCCACGAAACTGGCGTGGCAATTAAAACGTACCGCGATGAAGTGCAAATGTTTGATGATGTAGTATTCGCAACACACTCTGACGACACTTTGGCACTTTTGACTGATGCATCCCCGGCAGAGCAGCATAACCTTAGTTGTATAAAATATCAAGATAATGAAGTCGTCTTACATTCGGATGTATCTTTGATGCCTAGGCTTCACAAGTGCTGGGCGAGTTGGGTCTATACTGAACGAAAAGATAAAAGCAGCAAAAAAATTGATTTAACCTATTGGATGAATTCTTTACAGCCAATTCCTTTGGATGACCCAATGTTTGTCACGCTTAATTCTACAAGAAATATTGAACAAAGCCAGATATTTGATCAAGTGACTATGCGCCATCCTGTTTATGACTTAGACGTTTTAGCAGCGCAAAAAGAGATTGCTAAAACTAATGGTCAAAACAGAACTTGGTTTTCTGGTGCTTGGGTAAAAAACGGTTTTCATGAGGATGGATTAACTTCTGGGCTAGATGTTGCGCGGAAAATTATTTCTAAAGAAATATTGCCAATAGCAGCGGAATGACAGAGATAAAGATCATAAGTGCGCAAACATGGCATGGGCGTCGTGGTCGGGTGGAAAACGACTTCAAATATAGTATTGATTACTTGCTTTTTGATCCTGAGAAACTGGAAATGTCTCCATGGCTTTTGTCCAAAAAAGGTGGATTTTTTTATGGGATAAACTCCTTGGATTATGGTGGTCTTAATGACCTTGGTGCTCCGAAGAAGTGGGTGCTTGAAGTGTTAAAAGTGCGAAAAATAACTTGCGTGTCCAAAGTTCTTCTGCTCGCACAACCAAGAATATTGGGCCATATTTTTAACCCAGTAAGTTTTTGGTTATGTTTCGATGAAGCAGATAAGTTAGTTGTTGTAGTAGCAGAAGTATCCAATACTTTTGGTGATCGACATTCGTATTTATGCTGTAACGATGATTTAAAACCAATCAGACCTGAGCATCGCCTTAAAGCCACAAAAATTTTTCATGTTTCGCCATTTCAGCCAATCGATGGGAATTATGAGTTTAGATTTGATATAGATTTAGATAAAAAAATTGGTATTTGGATTGATTTGCAAATGCCTGGAGGTGGCGTATTAGCCAATTTAACAGGCCGTATTAGAAAACTAAGAAATCGAGATATTTTGTGGTCCTGTATCCGCAGACCTTTAGGTTCACGTCGCGCTCTTGCTTTAATACATTGGCAGGCATTGAAACTTTATTTAAAAGGAGCCAAATACCGAAAGCGCCCTTCTCCACCGGATATTGAGGTTTCATAATGCCATGGCGCTACGCGCTTTTTTCTTGCGCCCTGGGAATGGCAGGTTTGCCTATTTATATACACGCTCCAAAATTTTTCGTAGATCAGTATGAAATTAGCTTAGTGGCTTTAGGGTTAGCGTTATTAATTTTACGGTCAATTGACTTTTTTCAAGATCCCTTTTTAGGTCGTCTAGCTGCATCTACACAACATAATGGTTCCATTCCCCTATGGGCTGCGTCTGTCGCCATGTGTGTTGGAATGACATTGCTCTTTGCAATCCCCGCTATTGGTTTTCCTATTTTATGGTTCTGTATATCGCTAGTAATTCTTTTCTCAGGTTTTAGTTTTGCTTACATAAAGATCTACGCACTTGGCGTTGAAGCATATGGTGTGGACGGACAAATTAAGATAGCCAAGTGGAGAGAGGGAGGGAATTTAATTGGTATCTGTTTGGCTGCATTAGCTCCTACAATGCTTTCGATAAATGGATCAAATGGATATGAGAACTTCGCATATTTATTCTGCTGTTTTATTCTTGTTGCCACGTTTCTAGTTGCTAGTGACTTCGTTCAAAATTTTTCTACAGCCACAATGAAGATAACTTCATTATTTCCAAAAGATATACATCTCCGGGCGCTTCTATTTTTAGTTTTTCTAAATGCAATGCCAGTAGCGGTGACTTCAACACTCTTTTTATTTTATGTTGATAACGTTCTTGGCTTGGAAGCTATGGCTGGGCCACTGCTGATACTATTTTTTCTTTCAGCGGCATTCTCTGCTCCATTTTGGACTAAAATTGCCGAACATTATGGTCCATTACTTATTTTAAGGTTCAGCATGTTTCTTAGCATAATCAGTTTTTTTTGGGCATATACTTTGACTACTGGTGACATCATTTCTTTTTCAGTCATTTGTCTTGCAACGGGTCTATCTTTGGGTGCTGATATGACTCTTTTACCAGCCGTTTACGCTAAAAGCCTTATAAAAACAAAAAATGATGCTAATTCGGGATTTGGTATTTGGAATTTTTCAAATAAGCTTGCTTTAGCTTTAACTGCAGGCCTTCTCCTTCCAATAATGGAATTTGTGGGCTTTGAAACTCAAGACATGAATTCTACTTTAAGTTTGGAAGTGCTATCAATTTCCTATGCTTTAGTACCATGTGTCCTTAAGGTTCTTGCGCTTCTTTGGCTTCAGAACTTGATTTTGCGGGATAAATAGTAATGAAAGAATGGTCAAATAAACGCTATTGGATTGTGGGTGCCTCTGAAGGACTGGGTCTTGCTTTGGCTAAAAGAATGTCCAACGCTGGTGCGTCTCTGGTCCTTACGGCTAGAAACGAAAAGCGTTTAAAAGAAATAGCGTTATCCTTACCAAATCAGGCCGAGGTTTTACCTCTAGATATCACTGATCATACAGCCCTGAAGCGGTCCGCAAAAACATTAAAAGATTTAGATGGATTAGTTTTTCTAGCAGGTGCATATTGGCCGATGCCAGCGCAGGAATGGGATATTGAAAAACTTACTAAGATGATTAACATAAATTTAGTTGGTGCATTGAATGTGCTGGATATCATCTTGCCTGAATTTATTTCAAGAGACAAAGGTCATTTAGTTTTTACGGGCAGTTTGGCCGGTTACCGTGGATTGCCAGGGGCACTTGGTTACGGATCTTCTAAGGCGGCAATCGCAAACTTAAGTGAAACTTTGTATTACGATTTAAGGAAGACTTCTATAAAAGTTCAATTGATAAACCCAGGTTTTATAAAAACTAGGTTAACTGATAAAAATGATTTTAAAATGCCTCAAATAATGTCGCCTGAAAAAGCGGCAGAAAAAATGTTTACTAGAATGTGCAAAAATAGGTTTTCTTCCAGTTTTCCAGCACCCTTTTCTTGGCTGTTCAGGATATCTCGAATACTTCCAGACTCAATTTACTTTAGATTATTTTGAAACTATTTCTATATGTTGAGCCAATCCTTTTATTTTAGTTAACCATTCATTAACGAGAGCCATATCTGATGGGGCAGCACTGACACCAGAATCGATGTTGCCTTTTGCAACGGCTTCTACGGCAAATGAAACTGGTAAAGAAACCAATCTCGCCATTGCGCTGGAAGATGAGTCGCCAAAGGCGTCTAATACAAATGTTTTATGCCATTTTGTTTTATTTTCGTGTGCGGCCTTCAACGAAACTACCAAAACAACACGATCTGCTTCATTTTCTTCATACCCATTTTCTAGCCAAAGTTTATCTGACATTTCTTTTAGTCTTTCGTCGCCTTTCGGGCCTTTTAAATTATCGATTTCAGAAAAAACTTCTGACCAAGCACTCTCCCATCCCTTAAGCCTTAATGTGCCTCTAACAAATTTTCTCACCCGCCAATTTTGATCAAAATGGTACTGCTCAATGAATGGTAGAGAGTCTCTGTTTGGATACACTTCGAATTCTTCAGGTGAAGGTAAAGGTGCAATATAATTTGATATAGCATTCCACGGTCTTTGGGTTTCAAACTCTTTGAAGTTTTTAATTGAGCGTGATGGAGATTTTAGAGCTTTTAAAACACCTAATGGTGACCAACTAAACTTGTAGCAAAAACTATTTTTGATTTTTGGTATGCCCCCACAGTAAGAAATAAAAGAGATTTCATTCTCATCATCTTGTTCCTTTGAATTTCGATAATCTTCAATCAATGTATGGGCCATTAAATGATCAATTCCTGGGTCTAAACCAACTTCATTAACCAGACATATGTTAGCTTTTACTGCTTCTTTGTGCAGGGCGCGCATCTCAGATGAAATATATGAAGAACTAACGAAATGACTTTGTTTCTCTAAAGATAAATTTGCTAAGGGAACATGCCAATCCGCCGGCAGCATTGACACGATGATGTCACCCTTTCCTAGGTAGTTTTTCAATTCATGAATATCAAATTCCTTGATTGATTTAGTAATATCACCAACTGCGGAAATTGCTTTCTCTATAGTTCTATTCCAGACAACAATATCGTGACCGTCAATTATTAACCTACGTAAGCCAGGAATTGCAGATAATCCAGTTCCACACCAATGAATTGTCATGTCACACCTCTTTCAAATATTTTATAAAAGTTTTTTCAGCTCGATCCCATACATCTGCTTCAGTACTATTAAGACCTAACAACAAGGGGATCAGTTGCCTTGAAAAGTCAATGGAACTTTCATACGGCAACAAGGATGGCAAGTTATCAATAGCCATCACATCTAATTCATTGGAGTCACTCACTCGAATGACTGGATGCTCCCAATTTGTTGCAGAACTATAAATTGGGATCGGATTGAAACTGCTGTCTGGATCGCAAGAAATATCTCCAATAACTCTCAATTTTCGATCTTCAATGAGATGGGTATTATTAACGAAAACCGGAGCGCCAGGTTTTGCCAAAATACAGTTGAGAAATACTTCATGCATAAGAATTTCAGGAAACGGTCCTCCATTTTTTGTTTCCCCAATGTCCCATTTTGTGACGTTGAGGCCTAAAGACTGACAAAAATCAATGGCTCCTTGCCCGACTCGGCCTAGTGCTCCAACAACTAGAATTTTTGGACTATTGTTTTCGGTAGAAAAAAGA
The DNA here is from genome assembly GCA_002691045.1 of Marinovum sp. GTDB lineage: Bacteria > Pseudomonadota > Alphaproteobacteria > Rhodobacterales > Rhodobacteraceae > Salinivivens. Next base: position 15,440 of record NZGN01000018.1, on the reverse strand, counting down.
TTTTTTCTAATATTATCGATCATTTCTTCTTGATTATCAAAAACACTTATTGGTCCACAAATACCGTTTTCTTTTTTTTGGCTTGCATAAGCTTTTATCGATATAGCGGCACCAGCAAAACCTGCCCAATATCCGAATGCAGCCAAGCGCCGTCCCTCTGCATCGGTTAGATATTCTAGATCATATAATATACCCTTACCTGCTTTAAATTTTTTCAAAAAGTTCTTTCCGGCAGATTGGCCCTTAAAGGCATGACCAAACATGATGTGTTTATGCTCAAGTTTTTCTATATTTTCTGGTAGTTCCTTTAAGCCAAGTATAATTGCCTCTTTTGGTGCACTTTGCCAGGAATTTTGCTTACTGATAATACATCCAACTTTAGAATAGCTTTCTGTAGGGATTATTCTGTCGGTGCTTTCTTCGACTGTAACTTTGATACCTGCATTAACTAATTTAGCTGCATCTTCAGGGCTCAATCCAACTCTTTTTTCGTTTGCCCTTTGCTCAGCTCTAACCCACAAGTGAACCATTTTTCAATCTCATGTATAAGTTCTATTTTTCCATCGATCTGGGGTCTCCAGGTGTGGAAGTGCATTCATTTGCGAAATCACAAAGCTCTCATCGTAATAAAGTAGTTTTGTAACCCCGGTGTTGTAACTCGCCAAAAGGCAATTTCCCAGCGCCTCTGTATTTAAATTTAATGTATGTTTGATTGCCATAGCAATTATGCCACCAGAAGTTACTAGTAAAATTTTTTCCCCAAGATCTTTGATATTGTCTAGGCCTTCAGAGACTCGTGATTTGTAATTTTCAAAGGTTTCAGGTGGATTTAAGATTTCTCCATTCTCCCATTTTTCAAATGTGAAATTCAAATGTTTTTTGAAGCTCAACTCACTATCGGGAAAATCTATTCCAAACTGCATTTTGATTAAATCTGCTAAGTCGTAAAGTCGAATTTCATTAAAGCGCTCATCTCTAATGACAGGCGTTTTGCTCTCAATGTCCATAAGAATTTGTGTATCGATTTGCCTGTTTAATGTTCCTGTGACTATCGCATCATAAGACAAATTCAGTTTGTTAAAATGCTCACCAACCCATTTTGCTTGAGTTCTTCCCAACTCACTCAGATTATCATAATCCGCTTCTGAGGTCGCATTCTGTTTCGCTTGTCCATGCCGTACGAGAGTGATTTCCGGCATTTTTTATCCCCTTAATAAAACTCTAGTGAAAATTTATAATCTGCAAATCATAATTCTTGAAATTTAGCAAATGAATGTGGATTATTTTGTTTGGCGCAAATAAAGTACTTCTTGTCGGGATTAGCTGACTGATTATTGCTCATTAATGTTGTATAATTAGTCCATAGCCGGAGAAAATAATGTCCCAAAAAGTTTCGTTTACGTTAAATGGAAAAAAAATAGAAGTAGACAAGGGTCTAACAATTTGGGAGATCGCCAATGGCCAGGGGATTAAAATCCCCCATTTATGCCATAAGCCTACTACAGCTTATAGACCAGACGGAAACTGCCGCGCATGTATGGTTGAAATAGAAGGCGAGAGAACGCTAGCGGCGTCTTGTATTCGAGAACCAAGTGAGGGGATGGTTGTATTCACTGAAACGGATCGAGCAAAATCATCCAGAAAAATGGTACTGGAAATGCTTCTTTCGGATCAACCTGAGGTAAACATTTCCCATGATCGTTCAAGCCATTTTTGGAAAATGGCTCAACAAAATGAGATTACAGAAAGCCGTCTGCCTAAAATAGAAAAAGAACGAGTTCCACTTTTAGATGATAGCCATTTGGCTATGCGGGTGAATTTAGATGCTTGCATTCAGTGCGGTCTTTGTGTCCGCGCATGTCGTGAAGTACAAGTAAATGATGTGATTGGTATGTCTGGGCGAGGAAATGATGCATATCCAACATTTGATTTAGCAGATCCAATGGGTGAAAGCACCTGCGTCGCCTGTGGAGAGTGTGTTCAAGCTTGCCCAACCGGTGCTCTTATGCCTGCCACGGTTCTTGATGAAAAACAGACTGGTGACAGTGGGGACTATGACAATGAAGTAAAAAGTGTTTGTCCTTTTTGTGGAGTTGGATGTCAGGTATCTCTGAAGATAAAAGATAAAAGAGTGAAATTTGTAGAGGGAATTGATGGTCCTGCAAATGAGGGGCGGCTATGCGTCAAGGGACGTTTCGGCTTTGACTACATACATCATGACCATCGATTAACTAAGCCTTTAATACGACGTGACGATGCGCCACAAAAAGGACTAAATGTTGATCCCTCCAATTGGCAAAAGTTTTTTCGTGAAGCGAGCTGGGATGAAGCGCTTGATTTTTCTGCTGATGGTTTTAAAAAACTTAAGGATAACCGAGGTGGGGCTTCGGTTGCTGGTTTCGGTAGTGCAAAGTGTACTAACGAGGAGGCTTATCTGTTCCAAAAATTTATTCGTCAGGGCTTTGGGCACAATAATGTTGATCACTGTACCAGGCTTTGCCACGCCTCCTCGGTTGCTGCGCTTATGGAGAATGTTGGTTCTGCAGCAGTTACAGCGACTTTTAATGAAATTGAAAATTCAGATGTAGCAATTGTTATTGGTGCGAATCCTGTAGAAAACCACCCGGTTGCGGCAACCTATTTTAAACAGTTTACAAAAAGAGGTGGTAAGCTCATCGTCATGGATCCACGTGGTCAGGCATTAAAGCGTCATGCTTCACACATGCTTCAATTTCGACCTGGTGCTGATGTATCAATGCTGAATGCAATTATGCATGTTATTGTTGAAGAACGGCTTTATGATCAACAGTACATAGAAGCTTATACTGAAAATTGGGAAGCTGAAAAAAATCACCTTAAAGAGTTTTCACCAGAAAAGATGTCTGAGATTTGTGGGATAGAAGCAGACGATCTTCGTGATGTTGCCAGGACTTTTGCAGGTGCGAAAGCCGGCATGATTTTCTGGGGTATGGGCGTTTCCCAGCATATTCATGGCACAGATAATAGTCGGTGTCTAATATCTCTTGCCTTGATGACAGGGCAAGTTGGTCGACCTGGGACTGGCCTTCATCCACTTAGAGGTCAAAATAACGTTCAAGGTGCATCTGACGCTGGTTTAATCCCAATGTTTCTTCCTGATTATCAAACAGTGACTGATGACGGGGTACGTAATGCTTTTACAGAGGTCTGGAATTCAGGTGATTTCTCGTCACAAAGAGGACTGACCGTGACGGAAATAATGAATGCTGTCCATGAAGGCTCAATTCAAGGAATGTATATTCTTGGTGAAAACCCAGCCATGTCGGATCCTGATGTTGATCATGCTCGTGACGCACTTGCAAAGCTTAGCCATCTTGTTGTTCAGGATATATTTCTTACTGAAACTGCAAATTATGCCGATGTGATACTACCAGCCAGTGCTTTCGCTGAAAAAAGTGGTACGGTTACAAACACCAATCGTCAGGTTCAAATGGGTCGAAAAGCAGTTCACCCACCTGGTGACGCTAAGGAGGATTGGTGGATAGAGGTCCAATTAGCAAAGAGAATGGGGTTGGACTGGAATTATTCTGATCCATCTGAAGTCTTTGCAGAAATGAAACTTAATATGCGATCTCTTGATAACATTACTTGGGAACGTCTCATTAATGAAAATGCAGTAACTTATCCCTCTTTATCACAAGATGATCCGGGTCAAGCAATTGTATTTGGTAATGGATTCCCAAGGCAAAATGGACGCGCTCGCTTCACTCCAGCGAGTATAATCCCGCCTGATGACGTACCGGATTCAAACTACCCTATGATATTGACGACAGGCCGTCAGCTTGAACATTGGCATACTGGTTCAATGACCCGACGAGCCAGCGTATTAGATGCTGTCGAACCAGAGGCTAATTGCTCTATGAACCCGAAAACATTACGCAAATTGGGAGTAGAGCCAGGTGGTCATGTTCGCTTAACAACAAAAAGAGGTAGCATCGTGGTGATGGCCCGGATGGATCGTGCTGTTTCAGAAGATATGGTTTTTCTGCCTTTTGCTTATGTGGAGGCTGCTGCAAATATTTTGACGAACTCGGCACTAGACCCTTACGGTAAAATACCCGAGTTTAAATTTAGTGCAGTAAAAGTAGTTAAAGCTTGAGTAGATAAATTTTCTAATAACCAGCTTTAAAATCCACCTGATTCAATAGCGGCTGTCCTTTTTCGAATCTGTCAATGTTGATCGCTATCACTTTCGAAGCTGTTTCTGCTCTTGTCTCAGATGCGATATGAGGGGTTACTGTTATCTTTGGGTGCGCCCAAAAAACATGGTTTTCTGGAAGTGGTTCCTCTCTAAATACATCAAGAGTAGCATGTCCAATTTTTCCGTTTTCTATACCTTTTAAAAGTGCCTCTTCATCAATCAAAGGTCCTCGGCCTGGATTAATTATAACGGCTTTTTTAGACAAATAATTGATAGTTTTCTGGTTGATAATATTTTCAGTTTCATTGGTGGCGGGTAACAGTAACACAACAATTTCAGCGTCCTTTAAGGACTTTTCTAAGCCGTCAGATCCATAGTAACAGATTACGTTTTCAATAAGTTTCTTTGATTGGCTCCAGCCACTTACTTTAAAGCCTATCTTCGATAAAGTTTTGGCACATTGTGCGCCGAGAGCACCAAGACCTAAAACGGTAACACTTCTATTTTTTGCAAGGGGCGGTGCTGACCAATCTCTCCATTGTCCGTCTTGTCCAAAAACATGTAGATCAGTGCCTAAATGATGACGCATAACATGGCCCAAAACCCATTCTTTCATTCCTTGAGTCAGCCCTTCATCAACCATTCTTGCCAATGGGACTTGTAAAGTTTTGTTTTTAACAACATCTTCTACACCAGCCCATAAATTTAAAACGGCTTTTAAACTGGTAAAAACTGAAAAATCTTTGATGGAACTGTTGGGCGCATAGATGATGTAATCAACTTCATCAGGAGGCAAGTTTTCAGCCAATTTGTATTTTAGGCTCAATAAATCCAACTGTTTTTTAAGAGGGCTTTCGTATTGATCCCATCTTTCTGTAACCGCAGCAAATAAAATATTTATCATATCACGCCTCTTGGTTTATGGACGTGGGCTGACTGCAGTAAGCCGAAGGCTACCATAAGAACCAATAAGGATGAGCCTCCATAGCTTACTAAAGGCAAGGGAACCCCAACAACTGGAGCTAGACCCATTACCATAGCCATATTTACAGCGAAATATAGAAAAAAAGTAAATGTTACACCGTAAATTAGTAGTGATGAGAAACGATCTTTATTCCGAATAGCAGCTATGATGGCGAATACAACGATTAAAGCATAAACTATTAAGAGAGAAATTCCTCCAATAAAACCAAATTCCTCTGCAAGCGTTGTAAATATAAAATCAGTATGTTTCTCTGGAAGAAAATTCAGTCTTGATTGGGTTCCTTGCCCAAAACCTCTTCCAGTCCATCCTCCAGAGCCGAGTGCTATTTTAGATTGTGTGATATGGTACCCTGCTCCTAATGGATCTGATGATGGGTCAAGAAACGTGTCAATTCGTCGATATTGATAATCATTCAAAAGCTGCCAATCTTTGCCACGACTATAAAAAACAGCGAATATTCCTGCAACGCTAAGAGATAGCGCTGCCCCAAAGTATCCCCAGTGAACTCCAGCTAAAAACATCATAACACCTCCGCCTAGAACAATTAGAAGAGAGGTTCCTAAGTCTGGCTGTTGGAGAACAAGAAAAAAGGGTAAAAATATCAGGGCAAGCGGTGCAATTATCCATAAAGGTTTTGACGTACGCTCGTCTGGCAGCCAATCATAATAAAATGCTAAAACCATGACTAATGTAATTTTTGCCATTTCAGAAGGTTGCAAATTAATAAACCCTAAATCTAACCATCTTTGTGCGCCCATACCTGTTGAGCCAAAAAATTCTACAAGAACCAATAAACCCAGAGAGGTTATATAAGCCAGGACTGACATACTTTTCCAAAACCAGATTGGTGTCATTGCAATACTTATCATAAGCACAAAACCAACAAAAAAACGTTTAAGTTGTGCGGAAGCCCATGGATGCCAGCTATTACCAGCTACTGAGGTCAACATGATAATGCCTATCGCACCGGTAGCACAAAGAAGTAATATTATTGGCCAGTTCAAAAAAAACAGCTTGCTAAAACCTTTTGGAACAGCCCTGATTTTATATTCAAGATAAGTCATGCTTTATTTTTTCTATTCATCTCTAAACCTTTAAGAATTTCTCTAAGCTTTTTTTGCTGCTCAAAGATGGCTGTACGATCTTTGGCAGGATAAACTCCCAAAGGCGGTGTGCCTTTAAAAAGGGCTTGTAATGTTATGTCACGAGCTATTGGAGCTGCTGATTTTGAGCCAGCCCCGCCATGCTCTACTACCACTGAAACAGCTATTTCTGGGTCATCATAAGGCGCAAAATTGATGAACAGTGCATGGTCTCTTTTTTGCCAGGGTAAGTCTTCATTTTTAGTTACGCCATTTTCTCTTTCTGCGTCTGTTATGTTTCTGACTTGGCTAGTCCCAGTTTTACCAGCCATCCGATACTTATTATTGATTACGCGAGAACCATAGGCTGTTCCTCTCCGATCATTGCTAGCTTGAAACAGAGCTTTCCATATAATTTTGAGATGAGCTTTATCAACTTTAAGATCTTCGATTTTTTTACCATCATGAACGTTTTGACCATTTATTGATTTAGTTAATGAAGGTTTAACATTTTTGCCGCTTGCTATACGGGCAGCCATAACAGCTAATTGAAGTGGTGAAGAAAGAACATAGCCTTGTCCAATTGAGGCGTTAACTGTATCGCCAACTAACCAGTCTTGCTCCCTATTTTTTAACTTCCACTCACGGCTGGGCACTAAACCTTTAGTAATTGCTGACATAGGAATATCATGTTGTATCCCTAATCCAAGTTCATTTGCCATTTCACTAATTCTCTCAATTCCAACTTTTAGAGCTAATTCATAAAAATAAACATCACAGCTCTCACTTAGCGATTTTTCCAGGTCCATCTCACCATGGCCGCCTTTTTTCCAACAGTGAAAAAGCCTATTAGAGATTTCCATTTTTCCATCACAAGAAAAATTTTCTTTTGGGCTAATTATATTCGCCTTCAACGCTGCAAGTGCTGTTACTATTTTAAACGTTGATCCAGGGGGGTATGCGTCTTGCACCGTTTTTGATGCCAAAGGTCTTAGTTCGTTATCTCTAAGTTCATCAAAATCTGAATATGAAATGCCTTTTACAAATTTATTTGGATCATAGCTTGGAGACGAGGCAATTGCGAGAATTTCACCGTTTTTACAATTCATGACTACAGCAGAGGCGCTTTCTGAACCTAGTCTTGCTTGAATATATGCTTGTAACTCAGTATCTACAGTAAGCTGGATGTTTTTGCCCGGCTTGCCCTCTTTTCTGTCAAGGTTTCTCATTACACGGCCAAGTGCATTTACCTCAACTTTCATTATGCCGGCACTGCCTCTCAACGTACCCTCAAACTGTCTTTCTATGCCTACCTTTCCAACTTGAAATCGAGGAATTTTTAATAGTGGATTAGACTCATTTCCATCCTTTAGATCATTATCGCTTACTGGACCAACATATCCTACAACATGCGCGTAGGTTTCAATTAAAGGATATACCCGTGATAAGCCTTCTTCGACAGACACCCCGGGAAGAGTAGGTGAATTTGTAGCTATCCTTGCAATTTCTTTAAAACTTAGTTGATCCCTTACCGTGACTGGTAAAAACGGAGCACTTCTTTCAATCTCTTCAATTACTCTTTTTGCATCGTTTTGGGATATTTTGGTGAGATTACTTAAAGAATACAAAGTTTGTTCAATATCTCCTGCATCTTCCTTAACAATTGTAATTCTAAAGCTTTGCTCATTTCGTGCTATTACTTTGCCATTACGATCATATATTTCCCCTCTGGAGGGTGCAATGAGTCTGATATTAATCCGGTTTTCGTCTGCTAATAGTCGATATTCGCTCGCATCTTCCACTTGTAATTTGCGCATTTTCACGGCCAGGGCAGCTATAAAAGCAGTTTGCAACCCGCCAATAATTAAACCTCGCCTAGATAGTTGGGCATTGCTTTTTGGATTGAGCTGAATTCTATCTGCCATAATACATCATCGCCGAATTTTTTTTTCTGGATCTAATGGATTAAATGTATCGAAACTTCCAATAAGTACTAAAAAAATTGGATAGAGAACCAAGCTGAATATTATCTCCATAAATATTAAGCTGAAACCTGCTGAAGGTAAAAATAACAAAACGGAAATCATGTAATAAATTAGGAGAACAAGTGTTAAGCAGGTTGCAACATTTACCCAAACGAATATTAAAGAGTTCTCTTCCTGATTTTGAATTTTTCTCTTTAAAAAATAGAAACTAATTACAATTAAGGCCGACATTAGACCCGGTGGTCTCATAAGAAAAAAATCTTCTATCAAAAAAATCAAAGCTATGAGGAAGCTTGAAGTGAATTCAGGCCTTTTAGTAACTATAGCAGCAAAAAATACTAAAAGTACATTTGGTCCTGACCAACTTTGTGGAGTTGTTTGCAAGGGTAAAATCTGGAAAAAAATGATAAGCAAACCAATACAAAAGTATAATATTTGATGGGCAAAACTTTTCATACGCATATTTACTACCCGCCGTCTTCAGTATTTTGGTTATCAGGTGATGAAAGGCTTTTATTGATGATTAAGCGACCCGGATTATCAATTGCCTCTGTTCCAAAATTTCTCAGAACTCGTAAAAACTCAAGTCGTTCGTAGTCAGCTGCCAGTCGAACGCGTAAGCGACCTGAAGGATCCAATGCTAGTCGTCCAATTAAAAGGTCCGGTGGAAAAACTCCACCGCTTCCAGAGGTTTCAACTCGATCTCCGGGCCTTACCAATTCAGGATTTTCTAAAAATTCTATAGTTGGAGCAATTGTATTATCTCCAGCAATTAAGGCTTGTTGCCCCGAAGGCTGGATAGTTGCTGGGATAATTGACGCTGTATCTGTTAGTAGCAGTACACGAGCTGTTTTACTACCTACTCCTGAAATACGACCAACTAGTCCAAGTCCATCCATAGCTGCCCAGCCATCTTGAATACCATCTTGTGTGCCAACATTTATAAGAACCGATTGGCGAAATGGAGAGCCACTGTCAGCCAAAACAATACTGGAAATATGGGTTAGCTTTGGATCGAGTTGTAGTTTATTTAAATCTAACAATCGTGCATTTTCTTGTTCAAGTTGAAGAGCGGCTTCTTTCCAGCTTTTCATTTGTTGTAACTCTCGCCTTAGTTCTTGGTTCTGTTCGTATAGAGATTGATAACTTCTGAAATCCTGAGTAATTCGAATGATTCCGGTCGCAGGTGCCATCACCCATTCGAATTTTGGTAAAATAGCGTCGATTACGTCTGATCTGAGCTTTTCTACGCGAGGGTTATCAAGACGCCAAACTAGAAACAAAACGATAAGAGAGAAGACGATTATACCGGTAGCTAAATATCTAAACGGTACTAAGGTATCAGCTTCTTTAGGATTATGCCTTACCAAGTTATCCTCTTTACTGCTTGTGAAGCTTAACTTTCGTAGTCGATAGCATGTCTTAATTGTTTTTCATATTCCAATGCTTTTCCGGTACCCATTGCGACACAATTCAAACTTTCATCTGCTATGGAAACGGCTAGGCCAGTTCGTTCTCTTAATGCTAAATCTAGGTCTCCCAGAAGAGCACCTCCACCCGTCAGCATGACCCCTCGATCGACAATATCAGCTGCTAGGTCGGGTGGAGTAACTTCAAGGGCGGTCATCACAGCTTCACAAATTTGTTGAACAGGTTCCCCTAACGCCTCTGCTACATGGGCCTGAGAAATCTCAGTTTCTCTAGGTACACCAGTAAGCAAATCACGTCCTCTAATCATCATTGATCCGCCTGTGCCATCATCAGGCATTCTCGCAGTCCCTATTGACGTCTTGATTCTTTCTGCAGTGCTTTCACCGACTAACAAGTTTTGTTGCCTCCGAAGATAACTGACTATTGCCTCATCCATTCTATCTCCGCCCACTCGGACAGAGCGTGCATAGACGATGTCCCCTAATGATAGTACTGCAACTTCTGTGGTTCCACCCCCAATGTCGACAACCATGCTTCCAGTTGGATCGGTAATAGGCATACCTGCACCAATAGCAGCTGCAATTGGTTCCGCAATTAAGCCTGCTCTTCGTGCTCCTGCTGAAAGCACGGATTGACGAATTGCCCTCTTTTCAACAGGAGTAGCTCCATGGGGCACGCAAACAATAATTTTTGGTTTTGAGAATGTTGTTCGTTTATGCACTTTCCGAATGAAATATTTTATCATTTCCTCTGCAACGTCAAAGTCTGCAATAACTCCGTCGCGCATTGGGCGGATAGCTTCTATGCTGCCGGGAGTTCTCCCCAGCATCAGTTTAGCATCTTCTCCAAATGCCAGAGCTTTTTTCTGGCCATCTTTTACTTGATAAGCGACCACCGAAGGCTCTGATAATATCACTCCCTTCCCTTTTACATAGACAAGAGTATTGGCAGTCCCTAGATCTATTGCCATATCTTGGGAAAATACTCCTGTGATTGATCCTAAGCCCATGAAAACACCCACCTGTAAACTATTAAATTATTTGATTCGAAATCGTTGGCTGATACAGATTTATAGACCCTACATTTAAAATACGAAAGACTGTAAATTGGTAAGGTAGTTTTTACGTTGACTTTTATGTTGTGAACTTTGTAGCCATTACATTAGGCTTAGGTTTGAAAAGTCGCTTTTTTGCTTAGCAGTGTCGACTAGGCTAATAGTTGATTTTTGCTGAATATTAATAAAATCCAAACAGTGGTGTGGGGGCTAATACTATGAAATCGCATGTTAAAGCTTTAGTAGTTGGAGGTGGAGCAGTAGGGACTTCTATAGCTTATCATTTAGCTAAGGCAGGTTGGCAGGATGTCATGCTACTTGAGCGCGATGAATTAACTTCTGGGTCTACATGGCATGCAGCTGGACTTCTTCCATTGTTCAATATGTCTTATGCAACCACACATATCCATAAATATTCCGTAGACTATTATAAAACACTTGAGGCAGAGACTGGTTTGAATGCTGGTTTTTCAGTTGTTGGCAATTTACGCATGGCACAAACCCAAGACCGAATGGATGAGTATATGCTGTACGCGTCTACAGCAGAAACCTGTGACGTACCTTATGAATGGCTTTCCCCAAAGGAAATCAAAGAGCGCTGGCCACTTGTAAATACTGAAGATTTAGTTGGAGCAATTTATCATCCGACCGACGGGTATATAAACCCGGCTGACGTTACTATGGCTATGGCTAAAGGTGCCAGACAACTTGATGTGTCAATTGAGCGAAAATGGCAAGTTGATGGGTACTTTTGGGATGGTACGAATTGGAAGGTTACATGCACAAAAATGGAAGAACAGGGAGGAAATCTTGTTACTTCTAAAGAGCAGAAAGTTATTACGGCAGAGCATGTTGTGACCGCTACTGGTAATCATGCACAACGCACTGCACAATTGTTGGGTATCAAAATACCTGCAATTCCAGTCGAACATCAGTTCATAGTTACAGAGCCAGATCCTGCTTTGGTTGATTTCCGTAATGCCGGCAATTCAGAACATCCTGTGTTACGAGATGCGGATGCCAAGTGGTATGTCCGAGAAGAAAGGGGGGGATGGATTCTGGGGCCGTATGAAAGAAATGCCCCCGCACGCTTTGAATATGGCGTTCCAAATAGTTTTCGGGCTGATTTGTTCCCGCTGGATTTGGACCGAATTGAGGCGGAATATATGTCAATGATACATCGCATTCCATCGTCTGAAACAGCTGGTTTAAAAGATGATTTTAATGGTCCAATATGTTATACTCCAGATGGTAACCCTCTAGTAGGCCCAGCGCCCGGTTTGCGAAACATGTGGCTTGCAGAGGGATTTTCTTTTGGAATTACTGCGGCTGGTGGAACTGGTTGTTACCTGGCTCAAATGATGGTTGAAGGAGAAGCTGAAATAGATATGGCATCTCTGGATCCAAAAAGGTTCGGCAGCTGGATGACAACTGAGTACGCTGCCAGAAAAAATGAAGAATGTTACGAACATGTATTTATTTTACATCATCCAGATGAAGAAAGAGAGGCTTGCCGACCTCTAAGAACAGCACCGGCATATGAGAGACAAAAAAGCTTAGGTGCTCAATTTGGTCAGGTTAATGGTTGGGAAAGACCTAATTATTATGGACCAGTAGATGCTCCAGAAAATTTTGACACCAAATCGAGAAGTTTCCGCCGTGGCGCATGGTGGAAGTATTCATTTGAGGAAGCTAAAGCGGTGCGAAATGATGTTGGTTTAATAGATGCTACAGCATTTACGAAACACGTAGTAAAAGGCCCAGGTGCAACAAATTTTTTAAATTGGTTTACGTGTAATAAACTTCCTAAAGTGGGCCGCATAAATTTAACTTACGCATTGACTGATCATGGTACGACACGAACTGAATACACCATCGTGAGAATGGCCGAAGACAATTATTATTTGGTGTCTGCTGGGGCCTGGAGTTTTTACGATTATGATTATCTCAAAAAAGCTGCAGAAGATAAAATGGGCGAGTTTGGTTATATTGAAATTCATGACGTGACTTCGCAGTGGGGTGTTTTTGCAATTGCCGGACCAAAATCGCGAGATTTGTTAAAAGCCGTTATAAACGATAAGGATACTAATAGTGCACTTTCAAATAAAATATTTCCTTGGCTTTCAGCAAAAAAGATTGAGATTGGAATGTGCCCCGTCAATGCAATAAGAGTTGCCTACACTGGTGAATTAGGATGGGAGCTTCACCATCCCATTGAAATGCAAAATTATTTGTGGGATCGATTGCTTTTAGCTGGATCTGAATATGGCTTAAAGCTGGTCGGTGCACGTGCACAAAATTGGTTGCGACAAGAAAAATCATACCGTGCTTTTGGTACGGAGTTAGGAAGAGATGCGACGCCTTTTGAAGCCGATTTGTCACGGTTTATCGATTTAGAGAAAGAATTTCTTGGAAAAGAACGAATGCAACAAACAGGCGTAAGGGCACAGTGTGTCACTCTTTTAATTGATGGACCAAATGATGCTGATCCATGGGGTCGAGAGGCCTTGTATTTGGAAAATGGTACAAAAGTTGGGCGCTTAACCTCAGGTGGATATTCGGTTGTATTTAATAAATCAATTGGTATGGGTTATATTCGACCTGACCTCGCCAAAGAAGGTCAAAAATTGAAAGTTAAAATGTTAAATTCATTGTGGGACGCAGAGGTTACTTGCGATAGCCCCTATGATCCTTCAAATGAGACAATCAGAAAAGACGGTTAGTTTTTAATTAAATTTTTTATTTATATGGAAGCTATCAATGGTTTGCATTAGTTAGTGCCGCAGGTGGAAGATTAAATAAAGGTTGTTTTGAATGTCACAAACAATATCGAGTTTTTTGTCTGAGCATTTGTCTGACAATAAAGCTATAGGTGCTTTAAACAAAAATTGGCTGTCATATGGCGCTCTTAGAGAATTAAAAAAAGACGTACATAAAGCTCTTCGTAAAAATGGGATAGCAAAACAGGATCGTGTTGCAATTGTGCTCCCTAATGGGCCAACGATGGCTACCGCCTTTGTAACTATTGCTCAATGTACAACTACTGCACCGTTAAATCCAAATTATCGTGAGGATGAATTTAGTTTCTACTTAGATGATCTAAAAGCCAAAGCACTTGTTGTAAATGATGGTTATGATGGTCCGGCTGCAGCGGCAGCAGAGCGTTTGGATATCAAAATTATACGTCTTAAAGAAAGTGATCAAGTAGCAGGATTATTTTCTTTAGTGGGCGACGGAGATAAAGAATTAATTGAAGATGAAGAAGTATGTGAAAATGATGTAGCCTTAATTCTTCATACGTCTGGAACCACTTCAAGACCTAAAATAGTGCCTTTGTTACAATCAAATATAGCAGCATCAGCATCAAATATCGCCCAATCTTTATCTCTATCCTCAGCAGATAGATGTTTAAATGTTATGCCGCTTTTCCACATCCACGGGCTAATTGCTGCAGTTTCGGCCTCATTGTCAGTTGGAGCCTCGATTTGGTGTTCATCAGGCTTCAATGCTCTTTCTTTCTTTTCTAATTTGGATGAAGCTAAATCAACTTGGTACACTGCCGTTCCCACAATGCATCAGGCCATATTGGCTCGGTCAGGACGTAATTCCGAGATCATAAAAAATAATCCGCTTAGATTTTTGAGATCATCATCTGCAAGCTTACCAGCCCAAGTCATGCGTGACTTGGAAGAAAGCTTTAGTGCCCCAGTTATTGAGGCTTATGGAATGACAGAAGCAACTCATCAAATGTGTTGCAATCTTTTAGATAAACAGAAGCCAAGTTCAGTTGGCAAACCAGCAGGTCCTTCCGTTAGGATTGCGCACGAAGCTGATGACGTTCTGATTGATGGTACAGGTGAGGTTGTAATTTCAGGTAATAACGTAACGCCTGGTTATGAAAACAATATTGAAGCTAATGAAAAAAGTTTTTTTGAAATTAATGGCAATCGTTGGTTTCGTACTGGTGATCAAGGTGCTTTTGATGAAGATGGGTTTCTTTATTTAACTGGAAGATTAAAGGAAATAATCAATAGGGGTGGAGAAAAGATATCACCACTAGAAGTAGATAGCATTTTATTAGACCACCCTGAAATCAATCAAGTTGTTACGTTTGCGTTACCTCATCCCAAGCTTGGAGAGGAGGTTGCTGCAGCAGTTGTTCTGGCGAAAGACAGTAAATGTGATGACAGGGATATCAAAAGCTTTGCTAAAGAAAGAATGGCTGATTTCAAAGTTCCACGGCACATTGTGATTTTGGATGAAATTCCAAAAGGCGCAACGGGTAAAATGCAGAGGATAGGAATGGCTGAAAAGCTTGGTCTTTTATAAGGGAAAATCATGAAAATTTGTATTTTTGGAGCGGGTGCAATTGGTGGCTTCATGGGCGTTAAATTGGCACAGGTGGGTGCTGATGTCAGTTTGGTTGCACGCGGGTCGCATTTGGAAGCCATGAAAAAAAATGGCTTGCGGCTGATCGAAGAAGAAAGTGATATTACAGTCCCTGTGATGGCTTCTGAAAATCCTAAGGATCTAGGACCACAAGATTATGTGATTATTACATTAAAGGCTCACTCGGTACCATCAGTCGTTAATACAATGGAACCTTTGATTGACGAAAAAACTACCATAGTGTCTGGTGTGAACGGCATTCCTTGGTGGTATTTCCACAAAGTTGGTGGTGAGTTTGAAGGCACAAGAGTAAATTCAGTCGATCCAGGAAATA
>NZGN01000017.1:0-9894 GCA_002691045.1 Marinovum sp. | reverse complement strand
TTCTAGTATTTTGCCAAAATTAACTTATGTGAAAAATACCGTTTCTTAAGTTGCAAAATGCTTCCTTGGGAATGGAAGAGATAGAGCCCTGGAAATGGCTAAAATGGGTCTTTCGTTGGACTTGCTCAATTACCTATATGCAGATTATAAGCATTTAGAAAAACCAACATCCAGAAATAAGCTCAGTTGGGAGCCAAAGAATAAAAGGGACTAAAGAAAAAAAATGCTTTTCCGGAAAAATATTTTAGCGTCTTTGTTAATCTTAATTAGTAATTCTGCTGCAGCGATTACCGTTGAGAACTTCGAGAAATCGGGCGATTTAGAACAACAAATTTTTTTGATGGGTGTCATTGAAGGAGTTGTTTCGGAGTATGTTGCTCTAGGCACAGGCCAAAATGTAACACCAAATTTTTGTGTTCCTGATAGTGTACTAATTGACCATAACCTCGCTAGAGCTGCGATGAATGAATACAGTAAAGACGCTAAAGAAGATCGTGATCTGCAAGTAGCTATGGTAGTAATCCTAGGTCTCGAAATCAAATATCCATGTTAATCTAGAGAGTTATTATTATTGGACACCTCATCCAAATATTTTTTCTGATCATAAGTCTGGTTACATCAGTTTGTGCTGATGCTTCAGATTTAGTAATTGATCACCGCGCTGTTTCTGTATTACGGGGCACTATTACACATGTTAGAGACGGTGATACTTTTGAGGTAAACGGAACGCCGGTTCGGATATCAGCACTAGATTGCGCTGAAAACACCACCGATGAGGGAAAAAAGATCACACATTTTGCAAAACAATTTAAAGGTAAAGAAGCTATTTGTGAGCTAACTGGTGCAACGACTTACGACCGAGTTGTTGGATACTGTTCAATCAATGGGGTAGATTTTGGAAAAATGATGATGGATGAAACATCTTGTAATTTGTGGGCTAAGTACGACGTTTGGAGCAGATATTAGACGGAGGAAGACTGACGTGGCGGGTATGATTAACTGTATGAGGTTTCAGCCTAAAGAGGGACAGGCCGAAGCGTTGTTTAAAGCTTTTGCGGAATATGTAAGAGATTACCCATTTGATGATATTATGCATCAAATCATTGATTTAGGTACTGGAGAGTTTGCTCTGATAGGCGTTCATCATAGCGTTGATAGTTTTATTGATATTATGAACAGGGATAATCGCGTAAGCGATATGATGCGTCAATTTGTAGAACCATATGACGATGGAGAGAGTTTTCATTCTTTTTCGGGTCCAGTTGTAAATTTCAACGACTTCCTATGATATATCTCTGCTCCGCGACAATTTGGTTGTAGTATCTAAAAAATAGACAACTATCTCCAAAATTATGAAAAAACGTTTGGAATAAAATTTGATGCTACATGCTAAATTAATAGTGGCAAATCTAGTCATGGCAGGAGTTGCCACCGGGGCAGTTGGTGCAGCTACTGCTATCTATTTTTTATCTGATCCAGAACGAAGAGAAAAAGCGAAAAACTGTGCAGATAAAATTAGTGCAAATTGCAAAAAACTGTTGTGTGAAAATTCTAAAACGAGTTCATATGAGTGAATAGTCTTTTAACCACCATGACAATTGAAATAGGTTTTTAATGTTCAAATTAATAAAAATTTTGGTTCCAGTTTTACTCATTTCAAGTTGTGGAATGAAGCCTTCTATTGAAGATAGCAAACTATCAGAAAGAGAATTTTCTTTAGAGGAGTTTTTTAATGGTGAAACAAAAGCGTACGGCCAATTTCAAGATGTTCTTGGTAATGTCTCGAGACGTTTTACGGTTGACATAAAAGGAGTTTGGGATGGATCAAATCTCATTTTAACAGAAGACTTCGTGTATGAGGACGGTTCGGAAGAACAACGGATTTGGAATTTAGTTAAAACAGGAGAAAATGCCTGGGTTGGTTCTGCTGATGGCGTCATCGGAACAGCTAACGGTTTGACATCCGGTGACATGTTCTACTGGACTTATACAATAGATTTGCCAACACCTAGCGGTGAAACAAGAGTATCATTTAAAGATTATATGTGGATGCTGTCCGACAACCGGGTGCTTAACAAAGCCTACATGTCTAAATGGGGTATTCCAGTTGGAGAAGTTATAATAATTTTTGAGGGAAACTAAAAGTTGTTTGGTGTCGTTCTAATTTTATTTTTGATTATTAATTAATTTCTGACTGTATTCAAAAGATCAACACTAAGCGCCAATTTCATTAACAATTTGTTTTACGAGTTTTGAAGCTTCTTTACGAGAAATCCCTGTTTTTAGTCTTCTATCATATAAAATTTTAATCAATATTTTATCAAACTCGGTTAATGTAGCAAACTCATCGTTATCATTGAAAATCGATGGTCGTGCTAGATGACTATCGTTTGTCAGTCCAAGAGTTTGGGAAATCTCCTCATGGAAACAGGCCTTGCGCATTACTTTGGGTAACTCGTTTCGAATGATGACTAATGCTGATTCAATTTCTGAGTTTTTATGGGAACTTACTGATGTCATTGCCATGCAATGAATTTCTTTTGGAAGTTGAGCAACAATTGGGATTCGCTTTGGATCAAATTCAAAAAGTTGTTTGCTGATTTCGCCAGTAAGGTTCACTATCTCTTTTTGGTTTCCTACGATAACAAACATATTCACATCGTTTTCTGATATTCTCATTTTATGTTTGCTCACTCTGGATAAGACTGCCAGTAACTCATTTATTTCTTTTAAATCTTTTCTTTTTTGTTCAAAATTAACGGAGGCTCCAAAGCGTATGGAAATTTTTATTTCTGAATTCCACTTTCCCAAACTTACCGGTTCTGAACTGGGAAGAAGCTGATTTTCATCAACCTGGTATTCATTGTAAAAAGCAAGTTGTTCGAATGCTGCAATAATGTCTTCTTCATCAAAAGGTGTATCACTACCACCTGCATCTTGGCGCAGCAGGCCCATTGACAACTTTTTTTTCTCTAACTGGGCATAATATTCTTTCAATGAATTTTCGTTAGAACTAATCAGGGTCTCTTTATTGTTACCAGAGTAGAGAGAAGCAATCTGTCCGCTGCAACCATTGAGAAACAAAAGGGTGAAGAAGACATAAGATGGAGATAAAATTTTTACTTGCTTTAACATTTGCTTTCTTACTTTTTTGCAGCATTTTGAGCATTTTTTGATACTGCATTTAATTGATCATAAACTTTAAATTTTTGTTGGAAAGGTCCTAATATCTTTCCTGTTTTTCTTCTTTTAGAATGATTGTTGCATTACGTAATAATTGCAAAAATTCATTAAGTTGATATTTTTACACTACATTAACTAAAGTTTATTCTCAGAATTGAATAATTAATTTTTAAGCGAAAGGTTTATTAATGACTGTTCAATTGGCTCCTCGCCCAAAAAATGAAGTGAGAAGAGTTGTTGCCGTCAAGCGCACTGGCTTGATTGATAACAACCAAGATAAGAATTTTTCAATATTTTGTGATTTAAGCAAGGAATTAACTAGTTTCGATTATGCCGCGTTCAGTTTGTTTGATGAAAATTTTCAATGTAAAATTTCTGCCACGGATGGCACAGCAAATGACAAAAGTGAGCGTGACGAATTTAACGTTTGTTCATACGTTCTTCTTAGCGCTGAACCTACGCTTATTCACGATCTTTCCAAGCATTCTAAATGGAAGAGCCATCCAAAAATAATTTCTGGAGAGGCCAAGTATTTGGGCTATGCAGGGTTTCCGGTTATAAACAAAGATAATTATGCTCTGGGAACACTGTGCCTTTTAAATGGTGAGCCTTTGTCTCTTACCAGCAAACAAATTTTATTAATCAGGAGCTTAGCAGAAAGGATTGCACACCAAATTGACCTACAAACTGACCAAAAGGAAACAACATCTGACTCTATGCATCAAGCCATCCTCAAATTTTCAAGTTGGGTAAAAAGGAATGATTTAGATTTGCTCAATAAATTCCTTAATGTTTGTTCTGGGAAAATATTGGGTGAAGAAGAATTTAAAGAGCTTCAAGAAATAGGTTTAGCCAGGAAAGATCGGTCAGATGAGATAGTCTTGACAGAAAGTGGAACCAAACTGCTTTCTGAGATGAAGTTGCAACCTAAAGTTATGAAAAGAAATTTAATAGATACTGATGAAAAGCCGACTTTTCTTGATGATTTGTTAGGGGAGCTTTAGATGTTTGCCAGAATATTTGAGTATAAATTCAACAATTTGGAGCAGGCAAAAGTTGCTGCTAACCACTGTTCAATGGAACTGGGTGATAAAATAGATAAATTTAACATTCAATCTCTAAGCATAACAATTGGGAAATGTGCAAGTTTATCAATTGTTGCGAAGTTTGATAATAACAGTGACCTTCAAAAATTTGAAAAATTTGCTCTGGGTTTGCTTCAGCAACTTCGAAAAACATTTACTTTCAAAGAGGGTGGTTTTCCAGGGGTCACAATTTTTAACTACGAGGGTGAAGCATCACTTGAACGGATTAAGGTAAGTTAAAAAAGAATAAAAATTTATTTAGCGTCAACTTGCCTAAAAAGTCTCCACCCAAGGGCGAAGCTCTATTTCCCATGCCCATGCACTCTTGTGATGATTATGAAATTGGAGGTACGTTTTGGCAATTTCATCTGGGTCAAGCATATCATAATCTCCGTTTCCGTATCTTTCTGGACGAGCATCCGATTTTATTCCCCCATCGATAACAAAGTGACTGATATGAATATTTTTTGGATGTAATTCGCGTGCAAGAGCCTGCGCTAAACCGCGCAACCCGAATTTCCCCATAGCAAAAACGGAAGAATTGGCAAAACCTTTTACGCCAGCTGAAGCACCTGTAAAAAAAATGCTGCCGCTACCGCGAGCCAGCATTCTTTTAGCCGCCTGCTGCGCAACTAAAAACGCTCCGAAACAGGTAACCTCTAAAGCCGCTTTTGTTTCTTCTGCGTTTAAAGTTTCAATCGCACCACGCAATCTACCAGATGGATTATAAACGACTAAATCCGGTGTCCCACTTTTTGCATCGAGTTCTTCAAATAAAAGATTAACATCTTCAATTTTTGAAGCGTCACATTTGTGTAGGCTAGCCTCTGTCTTTTCACTTATCGATTTTAGTTTTCCAATATCTCTCGCTGCAAGAGCAACGTGCATTCCCGAATCTTTACATTGAAAAGCAAGTGATGAACTCAAGCCGGCACCGGCGCCGACGATTAATGCAGATTTTTTCATATAGACCCTCAAATGCAATGTTCCATGTTACTTATGTGCAGATTTTAATATAAAAAGAAACTGGCAATTTCTTTTAATTAGGATAGGTCTTCTGACTAAGCTAAATATCTAATAGGGACAAAATTACACATGATAGCCATAATATTTGAAGTTTTCCCAAAATCGTCAAAAAAAGATGAGTATCTAATGTTAGCTGCTGAAATGAGGTCCTTAGTCGATACGATTGAAGGCTTTATAAGTGTCGAGCGATTTCAAAGCATAACGAACCCAAACAAATTGCTTTCTATTTCATTTTTTGAAAATGAAGCTGCGGTCGATGAATGGCGTAATTTATCTGCTCACCGAAAAATGCAAAGCAAAGGAAGACAGGAACTTTTTGAAGATTACGATATTAAAGTTGTTCAAGTTCTTCGTAATTATAGTATGCTGGATAGAAAAGAGGCTCCTCCCGACAGTTTGCTTGCGGGTGTATAGAGTAAATAGAGAATTAACTTCTAATTTTAGGGTAAAGAAAATGGCTCAATCTTCATCAGTATGTGACTTTGGCTGGAAAGCTCCACAGTTTATTTTGCCTTCGACAAAGGGCCTTGAGGTTAGTTTAGAAAATGCAAAAGGCGAAAATGGGACATTGATTATGTTTATATGCAACCATTGTCCCTACGTGGTAGGTGCTTTGGATGATATAGTTATGGAGGCATCTGCTTTACAAAAAATTGGTGTAAATGTTTTTGCAATCTGCTCGAATGACGCCGAAGAGTATCCCCAAGATAGTTTCGAAAATATGAAAAAATTTGATTTAGATTATTCATTTACTTTTCCATATTTACACGATGCAGATCAAACTACTGCGAAACTGTTTAATGCTGAGTGCACTCCTGATTTTTTTGGTCTCAATAAAAATTTAGAACTTCAGTATAGAGGCAGGCTTAACAATAAAAGGGAAAATCCAGAAGTCGTAAGGCGGGACTTATTTGATGCTATGCAAATGATTGCCAATACTGGTGAAGGCCCTAGAGAGCAATCCCCATCAATTGGGTGTTCAATAAAGTGGAAGAGCAAATGAGTAATTATTCTGAAAAAGTCTGCGAGGCATGTCAGCCAGACGCAGACCCTGCTACAAAAGAAGAAATAAATGAATTTTTGTCAGGTAACTCGGACTGGCAACTGATTGAAAGTGATGCGAAAAAAAAGATAGAAAGAACTTACAAATTCAAAAATTTTAGAGATGCGCTTGAATTTACCAACCTTGTTGGCGAGGTGGCGGAAGTTGAAGGCCATCATCCTCAAATTGTAACTGAGTGGGGGAGCGTTTTGGTTAGTTGGTGGAGCCACAAAATTAATAATATTCATTTAAACGATTTGATACTGGCCGCTCGATGTGATCAGAGGTTTAGAAAGTTTCAGGGTTGAAAATTGTTTCAAGTAATACATGAATGTTAGCCGGTTTTTCTCTAGTCGGAATTAAAATAATTTAATGTTTGATTTTATTCAGATCCGTGAGGTTCCAAAGACTGGTTGGAGCTCTCATGAAGCGTTAAATTTCAAACCAAAACTCAAAACTCTTATTGCTCTGATTGTTGGGTTAATTCTTTTTGGTTTAGGCGAAGCGCTGTTGGTTACTTCACAAATGGGTGTCAGTCCCTGGACTGCTCTTGCTCAAGGATTTTCAAATATTTCAGGGTTTAGTCTAGGTTTTACAACATTTTTTATAAGCATTTTTGTATTACTCTTGTGGATACCTTTAAAACAAAAACCTGGGATTGGGACTATTTTCAACGCGATTATTATTTCCCTAGTTTTGCATTATGCTATCCCTTTTTTGCCAACTTTTGAGGGGATTATTTTTAAAGTAACACAAGCTCTTTTGGGTGTCTTTATTACTGGATTAGGTGGGGGCATATACTTAATAGCAAACTTAGGGCCTGGAGCTAGGGACGGTTTAATGACTGGTCTGCAAAGGGTAACGGGTTTTCCGATTGCTTGGGTGCGTAGCGCTATAGAAATCACAGTTTTAACAATTGGTTGGTGGTTGGGAGGAATTATTGGGTTGGGGACAATTTTTTTTGCTGTAGGTATTGGACCTTGCCTAGCTATTAGCTTGACAATTTTTAGTTCGAAAAAATGAAGAAATTTTATTTCTGAAGGTTAATTAAGCTATTAAAGAATATTCGAAGCATTGGTGTAATCTACTAGCTTGTATTTTTTTGTAATAACTCTTATGTCAAGTGAGATTAGAAAAGAGATTAACATGGCAACAACCAACCCTTTCCAATTTATTCAGCAGGTTCGATCTGAGGTTTCGAAAATAACGTGGCCTACGAGGAGAGAAGTCCTTCTGACCACCATTATGGTTTTTGTGATGTCAGCGATAGCGGCCCTGATATTTGCTTTAGTTGATCTCTTAATACGTTCCGGCATACAATCCGTCTTGAATATTTTTGGCTAATACAGAAAATTTAATTTGGATTTGGAAGTTTAATTTCTGAAATTTTGCCAATAAATTTACATCAAGCTTGAAATCCCTGAAGGAGTAGAATACCCAACGCATCAAATCGTGGCTTCGTTTCGTTTGATTCGGACGCTAGCAATATTTTGTTTATCGTTTTGATAATGATCTAAATTTAAGGAACTCTCTCTATGGCAAAACGTTGGTATTCGGTCAGTGTTCTTTCTAATTTTGAAAAAAAAATAGCAGAGCAAATTAAAACAGCTGTTTCCGAAGCTAGTTTAGAATCAGATATTGAAGAAGTACTAGTGCCCACTGAAGAAGTTATTGAGGTAAGGCGGGGCAAAAAGGTTACGACTGAAAGAAGATTTATGCCTGGTTATGTGCTTGTCCGGATGGAGATGTCTGATCAAGGATATCATTTGATTAATTCCATAAACAGAGTAACCGGTTTTTTAGGTCCGCAAGGCCGGCCGATGCCAATGAGGGATGCCGAGGTCAATGCCATACTCAACCGTGTCCAAGAGGGAGAAGATGCTCCTAGAACACTTATAAATTTTGAAGTGGGTGAAAAAGTAAAGGTCAATGATGGTCCTTTCGAAGATTTTGACGGACTTGTAGAACTCGTGGACGAAGACAATCAACGGTTAAAAGTTACAGTTTCTATTTTTGGTCGTGAGACCCCTGTCGAATTAGAATTTACGCAGGTTACAAAACAAACCTAGCGTTAGAGCCGTGGGAGGTAAGGGCACGCGAGCTCAATCCGAACCACACAACATAACTAACTCAGTGACCGCGTTTGCTGGGTGTTGAAAAAAGGAAGTGGTCAAATGGCCAAAAAACTAGTGGGAACACTGAAGCTACAGATACCCGCGGGAGGCGCTAACCCCTCACCGCCGGTAGGGCCTGCGCTGGGTCAGCGTGGGATTAATATAATGGAGTTTTGCAAAGCTTTTAATGCAAAAACTGCAGATATGGAGCAGGGAGCTCCTTGTCCAACCATAATAGAATATTTTCAGGACAAGTCTTTCTCTATGGAGATTAAAACTCCGCCTGCTTCTTATTATCTCAAAAAAGCTGCTGGCTTAAAGCCTGAAGGAAAACGGAACCGCCCCAAAGGTTCTGAAGCTCCTGGCCGTGAAGTTGCTGGTTATGTTACCGCTGCTCAGATTCGTGAAATTGCTGAAGCAAAAATGACAGATTTGAGCGCTAATGATGTTGAGGCTGCTATGCAGATTGTTCTTGGATCTGCTAGGTCGATGGGTATTGAGGTGAAGTAATGGGTAATCTTGGTAAAAGAATGACTGCGGCTCCCGCATCAGTCGAAGGGAAAGAAAAATTGTCGATAGAAGAAGCTGTTTCACTAGTTAAAGGAAATGCTACAGCAAAATTTGATGAAACTATCGAAATCGCAATGAATTTAGGTGTTGATACCCGTCATGCAGACCAAATGGTCCGTGGAGTTGTTGGCTTGCCAAATGGAACAGGTAAATCAGTTCGTGTTGCAGTGTTTGCTAGGGATGCCAAGGCTGAAGAAGCAAAAGCTGCTGGGGCTGACATTGTTGGTGCGGAGGATCTAATGCAAACTGTGCAGTCTGGAACAATTGAATTTGACCGCTGTATTGCTACTCCTGATATGATGCCAGTTGTAGGGCGGTTAGGAAAAGTTTTGGGACCTAGAAACCTTATGCCAAACCCAAAAGTTGGGACAGTGACTGTGGACGTCAAGGCTGCCGTACAGGCTGCAAAAGGTGGAGAGGTCCAATTTAAAGCTGAAAAAGGTGGTGTCGTTCATGCTGGTGTCGGTAAAGCGTCTTTTAAAGAGGAACAGCTAATTGAAAATGTTAAAACGTTCGTTGATGCAGTAGCAAAGGCTAAACCAGCTGGCGCAAAAGGAGCATACATGAAGGGTATAACTTTGAGTTCCACTATGGGACCAGGGGTAACCATATCGATAGACAAGGCCAACGCTCAATAGACACGCACATAAAGCGCCATTCTTGGCGCTTTTTTCAATAAATTAATTTGAAGAAAAACAAAAAAATGTTTTTTGCTATTGGCAAGAGAAAGAAAGTGCCGTATACGCGCGTGAATCTTTGGTTTTAAGCTAAAGGTTAATGTCCGAGACGGAGGGTTGGTACGACCTATAATTCCTTCCTGAGATGAAAACCGAGTAGATATGCCAAAGGTAAAGATTTAGCCTTGGACATTTTG
>NZGN01000016.1:0-20059 GCA_002691045.1 Marinovum sp. | reverse complement strand
GCCGTTAATGCGTCACGTTCCAAACGCCTTAAAATTTTCCTGTTAAGTTTTTGATGATCGTTTAATGCTACGCAATCAACTAAATTAGCGCCTAGTGAATCAAGAGTTGCAAAAAATTTGCTAGGGTCTGCTATCCCAGCAAATGCTAAGTATTTGCCGTCTGTCCAATCCATGCCGGTTTGAAGTGGCTCTAATCTCGCATGCATAATTTTAACAGACTTTGGGAGGTCATTAAATTTGTACTCTGGTTTCCCTACAATAATTAATGCATCACATCGTTTTAAACCTTGATTGATACTTTCCCTTAGTGGACCTGCGGGTATGCATTTCTTATTCCCAAAGCCGTTCTTTCCATCAACAACCACAAATGAAAAATCTTTATTGATGCTTGGATCTTGGTACCCGTCGTCTAGTAAAACAATTTGTGCACCAGCTCGCTCAGCCGCTGCAATGCCATTTTTTCTCTTTTTTGAAACCCAAACAGGTGTGAACTCAGACATTAAAAGTGGTTCATCACCCACCTGATCTGACTTATGTTTTTTTGGATTTACTAAGAAAGTTCCTCTAAACTGTCCTTTGTATCCACGGGATACAATGTGAACATTTAGTTGTCGCGCCTGAAAGTGTTGGGCGAGAGCTATCGTTGTAGGTGTTTTACCTGTGCCTCCGATATTTAAGTTACCTACACATATAGTAAAACAATTAAATTTTTTGGGTTTCCCAAATTTTAATCGGAGAGAAGAAAATAAATTATAAAGTAACCCAAAGGGCAAAAATATTGATGCTTTCCATGACGGAGGTTCATACCAAAATTTTGGAGTTTTCATATTAAGTCTCTGTGATTCAAGTAATCAAAAATAAATTCCACGATTTGATCGGTAATTTCAGCTCCTGAAGAAATAAAATCAAGTGCGGCTACTCCCATATCTGCTACTTTATTTGCCAAATAAAGCTTATTAATCTCAGTTGCTAACTCACTACTATTTGTGATCTGAATTGCAGCGCCCGCATTAGTCAGTCCCTTATATTCTTCCGAGTAGATGCCGGTATTTACTCCATAAAGGATACCACAACATAGGCTTGCGGCAATCAGCGGATTTTCTTGTTTGTTTCGTTCTGAAAGAGTATTCCCGTTAAAAACCACAGGAGATAAGCGCATCAACTTGTTTGCATCCTCAGATTCCCTTGAAAAATAAACTTGTACAGCTTCCTCAGAAATTTGCTGTTCATCCAAAATTCCTAATCGTAAATCTAATCTATTACAAAGCTCTTGCAATTTAATTTCAAATTTGGGGTCTGATAGTGAAATGGTAAGACAATATCTATGAGCAGTTTTTAGTACTTTCTGATGAGCTTTAAGCACTACCTCAATTTCGTCTTCCTGAATATTTAAGGCTGCCCATTTTGGCCTTCCATGAAGATTGAGCAAACTATCGTCGGCTTCTGGAAATTGTTGAGTTGCAAGCGAAGACTGTGATAGGCCTACCCCCTTTATTTTATTTTGTTCTAAAGAATTTCGTAATAACTGAGATGCAATCCGTTCATTTTCTGGAAAGATAATGTCAAAGTTATTGAATTCAGACATCTTGAAGTTTGGAATTAGCCTGAATTTTCTTTTTGGTAAACTCTCAGATCGCAGATCCGCTAGAATACTAAAGTATTTTTTTTTCTTAATGCACGATTTTAAAAGATATGGTAGGGGCCCGTCTAAACAAATTATAACTTTAGGTTCGTATTTTTGGAAAAAATTTGGTGACGATAGTTGATCTGAAATTTTTCCAATGAGGTGAAAACTTTCCGAGACCTTGGGCTTTTTTTTAAATGCTTCGCCGTAACTGAGTAAACATTCGTTTAGTGTCCTTTGTTTAAGATAAGCACATAGTAGTTCAGCCGCCTGAAAACGATCTGGCTTTGATACGTGAACCCAAATGTTAGGAGATGATTTGGGTGGTGGTGATAATAGATTATTAATTGTTATAGCCCTCTAAGATCTTTTTACTTATCTGGGCTAAATAATTCAAAATTAAAAAAGCCGCTCAAGTGAGCGGCTAATCCACCGTTTGAGTTTTATAGTTTAGAAGCCCAAACCCTCATACTTTTTCTTGAACTTCGATACTCGACCGCCCTGGTCAAGTAACCGTTGCCCGCCACCAGTCCATGCTGGGTGCGCAGTTGGGTCAATATCTAAAGATAAAGTCTCTCCATCTTTGCCCCATGTTGACCGCATTTTTAAAACAGAGCCATCAGTAAGCTTTACATTTATGAAATGGTAATCGGGATGAATATCTTTTTTCATTTTATATCCTTACTCTTTTTCAGCTTTTGGCTTGTAGTGAGTATCTTCAGCGATTCTTGCAGATTTTCCTCTACGCGACCTCAAGTAGTAAAGTTTAGCGCGTCGAACACGACCCCTTCGAACTACAGTAATACTTTCAATATTGGTAGAGTATAAAGGAAATACCCGTTCAACACCTTCACCAAATGATATCTTTCTTACAGTAAAGGAACCTGCAATACCGTTTCCGTTCTTCCGAGCGATGCACACACCTTCATAGTTTTGGACGCGTGACCTAGAGCCCTCAGTAACTTTATATCCAACCTTAATTGTATCACCAGCTTTAAAATCTGGTATATCTTTGCTCAGAGAGGCGATTTGTTCGGCCTCTATTTGTGCGATCATATCCATCGCTAATCTCCTTTAAACACGGTTTTTCCGTTTTATATTTAAGAGGTTCAGAGCTCCGACGTTTGCTTTGGATCCCTATTTTTCAACAAGTCCAACAGAGTGTACAACCAATTTTTTGTTTAGCTGCAGATTTTATTTTTTGTCATCAGTGATAAACTAAGTATAAAAACCTGCAGGCCTGTTTTACAGACCGCTAGCATGGGCTGCGTTTAAATTGAAAATTAATAAATGGCAAGTTTTTATTTTTTTGAGCGCAGCTCCTGGTTTAACCAAATTTAATCTTTTAAATTTGGTTTATTTTTTGAAATATTCCAAGCTTTCCATAGATCAGGCCTGTTTTTTTGGGTCGTAGCTATCGACTGATTTAATCTCCATTTTGCAATATTTTCATGATGGCCTGACAATAAAATCTCTGGGATTTTTTTATCTTTCCATTCAGATGGTTTAGTATAGTGAGGATACTCTAGTAAACCACTAGTGTGGCTCTCATCTACTATGCTTTCTGGATTGCCGAGAACGCCAGGTAGCAATCGAACTGTAGTATCAATGATTGCTTGTGCTGCAATTTCCCCGCCGGTCATCACGAAGTCACCCAAGGATATTTCCTCAATATCGTAGCTCTCCAGAATTCTCTCATCAATTCCCTCAAACCTACCGCATAAAATTATCACACCAGGCCCTGCAGCCCATTTTTTGGCATGTTTTTGCTCAAAAGGTTTCCCTCTTGGAGACATATAAATTAATGGTCTGCCGTTCGGGTAGTTTGAAATTGATTTTTCCAGCGCGGGCTCTAAAACGTCTGCACGTAAAACTAATCCAGATCCGCCTCCTGCTGGAGTATCATCAACCTTTTTATGTGGGCCAATACCAAAGTCTCGCAGATTAACGGTCTGAAGCGTCCAAAGTTTTTTTGCTAATGCGCTACCTATTAGGCTTTCACCTAATACTCCTGGAAAAGACTCAGGGAATAGCGTTATCACATCTGCTGTCCATATATTTGTTAGGCGTGGGTTTTTTGTCATCAACTCTCTAGGTTTTGTCGAAACTGATATTGATTTTCTCCCATGCGATACGGATTTTTCAGTCATTTGAAAAAAGCCCTTCTGGTGGGTCAACAATTACGAGTGAATTTTGAATATCAACTTTTGGAACAATTTTTCTAGTGAATGGTATTAAGATTGTGTTTTTTGATATTTTGGTATTGATCTCTAGCAAATCAGATGCGCCATGATTAAGAACAGACTTAACTTTTCCGATATGGGTCCCGTCTAAATTTTGAACACTTAGGCCTATTAAATCTGCATGATAGTATTCATCTTCGTGGAGTTCGGGAAAGCTTTCTCGTGAAGCATATAGTTTTGTTCCCTTTAAACTATCTGCCTCTTCCTTTGAGATAATTCCAGACATTCTTGCTGACAAACCATTTTTGGTTTCTCCTGTTATCACTAAGTCGTATTGAATGTCCCCGTTCTCGGTAAATAATGGAGCATAATCAGCTATTGCTTCTGGGGAGGTTGTAAAACTTTTTAAGCGAACTTCGCCTTTTACACCAAAGGCTCCAGCAATCGCTCCTACGCAAATGAGTTCTGCCATGTGTAAAATTCCTTACTTCGAATATTCGATAAAACAATTAAACTAATCTTGAATTTGGATTTTACAGATTGACTCAGTCAACGTTCCACCGATTTCGCCACACATTTCTTTATAATTTTGCTTTTCATATATTATACCAGCTATAAAAGCTGCGCCAATAATTATAAGTAATCTTAATGGTCTGAATAACATTTTGGTTTTGTATTAATTTTTTTTGGTTATTCAAAGTATTTTCCAACAATTGTTACCAGATATTCCCAGTGACAATTGTTGGAAAGTTTAAGTATTTAGCCTTTAGATTCGTCTGCTGCGGCCTCTTCAGCTGGTGCTTCCTCGGCTGCTGGCGCTTCGTCTGCTGCGGCCTCTTCAGCTGGTGCTTCCTCGGCTGCTGGCGCTTCTTCATTATCCTTAGCTAGCTTTTCTTCAGCCCGATCTTGTGCCTTTTGGCCCGGAAGCGCTTTTTTAGGATTGTTTCTTGTCTTTTTGTCTAAAATCCCTGCGGCTTCCAAAAATCGTGACACACGATCAGTAACCTGAGCGCCTTCACTGATCCAATATTGGATACGCTCAATATTCATTTTTACCCGTTCCTCACTATCTTTTGGCAATAGTGGATTATATGTCCCCAGTCTTTCTATATATCGACCATCGCGTGGCATTCTGCTATCTGCTGCGACAATCCGATAAAATGGACGTTTTTTGCTGCCGCCTCTGGCAAGACGTATTTTCATGGCCATTTTGAATTCTCCTTTTTGAATGGCTTTTCAGGCATGTGCCTCAAAGTTGGTGTTTTTTATGATGTTGAATTACTTCCTGAATAATAAAGTTCAGTAAATTTTTTGCGAATTTTGGATCTAAATCTGCTTCATCTGCAAGACTTTCCAGTCTTGAAATTTGATATGCCTCTCTGTCAGGGTCGGCAGGTGGCAATTCATTTTCTGCTTTTAGCTTTCCAATAGCTTTTGTGTGTCTGAAACGTTCCCCAAGTGTATAAACTAAAATCGCATCAAGCCGATCTATACTATCTCTGTGGTCACGAAGAATATCTAAGACTGTTTGTGATAATTTAGCCATTCGAAAGCCTCCTCAGAAAATCAAATCTTTTACGCTGAATTCGTGAAAAAATCATTTGTGTAACTCATGGGGTTTAGGATGACGAAAGAGCATTTCTTCGCCCATAAATAAATTTGTATAGCTGCGTTCAAAATAAGCACCCATACGCTTTGCTAAATTAATAGAGCGTTTATTATTTGGTACTATGCCACTTGTAAGCGTTGTGAATTCAAGTTCGTCGTAGGCCCATCGTCGGGCTCTACAGGCTGCTTCATAAGCAATTGATTTGCCTTCGAAACCTTCAAAAACTGCCCATCCCACTTCTGGTTCGGGCCAACCCTCAGGGTTCCATATGCCACTTAGTCCAGCAACTTCGCCAACATTCGTTTCAATTATAAAATATCCGTACCCATGCCAATGCCAATGGCCAACATTAGTTGAAAACCATCGCCAAGCATCGCTACGATCAGGCGACGCTCCAAAACCCCAAGAGCGACTTTCGTCTACAAGAAAAGAAATGACTTTTTCAGCATCCTTTTTTTCAGGTCCGCGGAGTATCAAGTTCTCTGACTCTAATATAGGGGCATTTGTTAAGGTCATTTCTTTTTGCCAAATCCGGACAGTCCTGGGGGAAGCTGCCCACCGCCTAAGCCTGAAAGTCCCCCAGGAATATTGTTTGGTGACATATTTCCAAGATCTTTAGCTGCCTTTTGCAGTGCCTTTGAGTCAAGTTTTCCCGATAACTCGCTAGGATCTGGCATTCCTTTACCAAACATGCCTCTCATGGCCTGTTTGAGCATCCCACCTTTACCCATTTTTTTCATAACATCGGACATTTGCCTCTGCATTTTGAGCAATTTATTTAAATCGCTAACTTCCATTCCTGCACCAGAAGCTATTCTTTTTTTCCTACTTGCCTGTAAAATTTGGGGGTTTGCACGTTCTCGTTTAGTCATTGAATTTATCAATGCAATTTGTTTTTTAAAAACCGAGTCATCCATGCCCATCTCAGAGGCTTGTTTGGCCATTTTTCCCATGCCGGGCATCATACCCATTATACTTTCAACACCACCCATTTTCATCATTTGCTCGAGCTGTGTTCTTAGATCATTCATGTTGAACTGGCCCTTTTGAAAGCGCTTCATCATTTTTTGGGCTTGCTCTGCCTCAATTGTCTCTTGTGCTTTTTCAACTAGGGAAACTATATCGCCCATACCGAGTATGCGCCCGGCAACCCTCTCGGGTTCGAATGTTTCAAGAGCATCTATTTTTTCGCCAACACCAACAAATCGTATTGGTTTGCCAGTGACCGCTCGCATTGATAAAGCTGCGCCGCCCCTGCCATCACCGTCCATTCGTGTTAGAACAACGCCACTAACTCCAATTTTATCATCAAATTCAGTAGCAACATTGACAGCATCCTGCCCCGTTAAACCATCAACAACCAAAAGTGTTTCCCTAGGATTGGCAACATCTCTAACGGCTGCAGCTTGGGCGATTAATTCTTGATCGATATGGAGGCGACCGGCAGTATCTAATATATAGATATCATATCCTCCCAAAGAGGCTTGTGTCTTTGCTCTTTTTGCTATCGCCAAAGGATCTTCCCCTTTAACGATAGGCAGAGTATCAACTCCAATTTGAGAGCCAAGAATTTGGAGTTGCTCCATAGCAGCTGGACGATTTACGTCCAATGAAGCCATTAAAACTTTTTTTCCATCTTTTTGCTTAAATCTGTTTGCTAATTTTGCTGACGTCGTCGTTTTTCCTGAGCCCTGAAGGCCTACCATTAGAATAGGTGCAGGTGGATTATCAATTTTGAGTTTTTCAGGATCCTCTTCTCCTGCTAAAAAATAAACAAGTTCATCGTGGACAATTTTTACAACTTGCTGTCCGGGTGTGACTGATTTTGTTACTGTTTGGCCTGTTGCTTTTTCTTGTACTGCTTTTATGAAATCTCGCGCAACAGAAAGAGAAACATCAGCTTCTAAAAGAGCTACTCTAACTTCTCGAAGAGCCGTTTTTACATCATCTTCGGATAGAGCACCTTGTTTGGTTAGCCGATCGAAAACGCCGGAAAGCCGCTCTGATAAACTTTCAAACAAATCAAACTCCTTACGTCCAATCTAGTTCAGTTAGGTCAATCCCTGCAGTTTCTTTTAAACCTACTTACCCCCGTGGGCGAAACTCGCTGACGGGGGTCGATCCAACTGTTAAGGACCGGAAGAATGTACTTCCGCTGAAATTTGACCGCTATAAACACGGCTTTTCTAGTTCTGTCAAGAACTGACACTAAATGATCAAATTAAAATTAAATTGACTCAGAATTTTTCAATAACTTTTCTTTTTCTAAAAATTCTTCAAATGAATCCAAATTGATGGGGTCAAGTTGTCCAAAAGTTTGTATCCAAACAAAAGCAGCATGAATGGCTTCCGGGTCTAACTTACACCACTTTACTCTTCCCCGGCGTTCTTGCAAAACTAATCCAGCGTTACTTAAAACAATTAAATGTTTTGAGATTGCAGCTAGTGACATTTCAAAAGGTTCTGCTATGTCGGTAACCGCCATATCATCTTCTAGGAGCATTATGAGAATATCTCGTCTAGTTGGATCAGCCAGAGCCGAAAATATTTGATTTAGCTTATGGGCCATAACGAAAATACTTTATTCAACCAAATAGTTGAATAATAGAATTCGCTACAAATTTAATCAACTAGCAGATATAGAAAAAATTTTTTTTAAAAAATTTATATAAAACAATACCTTATATTTTTTTTGTTTTAGATATCATTATTGACTAATTGGTCATAACTTTTTAAAACTGGGTTGTTTTTACGGGGCTACAGTATGGTTGAGGGTGACGCTAAAAATTCCCTTAAATCTTTAGAAAAAAAAATAGCCGCAGCAAAAAAAGCGGTTGAGCCTGAACAGCCAGTACAAAACAAGTTTTCCGCTGCCGAAGTCGGTTGGAGGATGATAATTGAATTAACGGCTGGAGTTTTTATAGGCTTCGGTTTGGGGTATGGACTGGATTTTCTATTGAATACAAAACCAGTTTTCATACTGATATTTACACTGTTTGGGTTCGCGGCCGGTGTTAAAACTATGATGAGATCGGCACGAGAGCTGCAAAAAAAAGAATTGTCTGCTCGGGATAGTACGGAAGAGGATAACATAGATGGCTAACAGCGCTGGCGCAAAAGATGAAGGTTTAGTCTTTCACCCTATGGATCAGTTTATTGTTGAACCGCTGTTTGGTGCAGGTCCAGTACAATGGTACACAGTCACTAATGTCACTCTTTGGATGGCGTTATCTGTTGTTGCTTTGATATTGATTATGGTGGTTGGCACTTCGAAGCGTGCTTTGGTACCCTCTCGGGCTCAATCTATAGGTGAATTAGCTTACGGTTTTGTTCATAAAATGGTGGAAGACGTAGCAGGTAAAGACGCTGTTCCTTATTTTCCATATATCATGACGCTTTTCATGTTCATCGTACTGTCTAATTTTTTGGGCTTGTTACCGATGTCCTTTACAACGACATCTCACATCGCCGTAACAGCGGTCATGGCGATGGTGGTTTTTTTATCGGTGACAATAATAGGGTTCGCTAAGAATGGCATAGGATTTTTATCTCTTTTTTGGATTTCATCTGCCCCATTAGCTTTAAGGCCTGCTCTAGCACTTATTGAAATCATCTCGTACTTTGTGAGACCCGTAAGCCATTCTATCCGACTTGCTGGAAACATGATGGCAGGTCACGCAGTCATCAAAGTATTTGCAGCATTTGCAGGAGTAGCGCTGATATCGCCACTTTCTGTCGTTGCTATTACCGCAATGTATGCTCTAGAGACATTAGTTTCATTCATTCAAGCATACGTGTTTGCTATTTTAACTTGCGTCTATTTGAAAGACGCTCTTCATCCACATCATTGAAATTTAAAAATTAAGGAGAATTCGAATGGAAGGCGATATTGTACAAATGGGTGCATACATTGGAGCGGGTCTAGCCTGTACGGGTATGGGTGGCGCTGCAGTTGGCGTTGGGCACGTGGTAGGAAACTTTATAGCGGGGGCACTTCGAAACCCTTCTGCTGCAGCTGGACAAACGGCAACAATGTTTATTGGTATTGCTTTTGCTGAAGCTCTGGGTATCTTTTCATTTCTAGTCGCCCTTCTGCTAATGTTTGCTGTATAAGCTACGATTAGAAGAATGCCTTGAAAGATGGGGTTGTCTTTAATTGAAGATCACCTCAACTTAACTCGGTCATTAAGGAGTAAGATATGGCAACTAAGAGTGATGTTTCTATGAGCACCTGTATAGATAGCTATGGAAGTGCAGTCGGTATGCCTCAGTTATGTACTGATTGGGCAAGTAATCAGATATTCTGGTTAGTGGTCACATTGGTGGCAATATTTTTTGTTCTATCACGATTAGCACTTCCCAGAATTTCGGCAGTCCTATCTGAAAGACAAGGCACAATTACAAACGATCTAGCAGCTGCGGAAAATTTGAAGTCAGAAGCAGTACAAGCGGAAGAAGCATATAAGAAGGCTCTTGAAGACGCGCGATTGGAAGCCTCCAAAATAATAGAGTCTGCCAAAGCTGAAATTAAACAAGAGCTTGACGTTGCTATTGAAAAGGCTGACGCAGATATTTCTGTCAAGGCTTCTGCCAGTGAGGAAGCAATTGCTGAAATTAGAAAAGATGCTCTTGTTAACGTTAAGTCGGTTGCGAAAGATATCACATCTGAATTGGTTAAGGTCCTTGGTGGCAAGGTGGACACCAAAACTTTAACATCTGTGGTTAACGCGAAAATGAAAGGTTAATGGGAATGGTGAGAAACATAGTAGTTCCTGGAATATTGCTTATATTTGCGAGCCCTGTGTTGGCAGCTTCTGGTCCATTCTTTTCTCTTCGCAATACAGATTTTGTTGTTTTAATAAGTTTTATTTTGTTTGGCCTAGTTTTGGTTTACCTAAAAGTGCCCCCAATGCTGGGTAAAATGCTGGACCAGCGGGCGGCGTCTATTAAGAATGAATTGGATGAAGCTAGAGCATTAAGAGAAGAGGCGCAAACAATTCTTGCTTCTTATGAGCGTAAACAAAAAGAAGTCAGTGAGCAGGCTGCCCGGATCGTAGAAGATGCTAAAAATGAAGCTAAAGCAGCTGCAGAACAAGCAAAATTTGACCTTGAAAAATCTGTTCAGCGTCGAATGAGCGCGGCGGAAGAAAAGATTGCTTCTGCACAGTCGGCAGCGGAGCGCGAAGTTAGGGACGCAGCGATCAACGTAGCCGTTGCTGCTGCAGCAGAAATCCTAAGCAGTCAAATGTCTTCAGATATCGCTGACAAATTGACTGAAGATGCGATTTCGGAAGTGCAAACAAAATTTCATTAGACTTATATATAAATTAAAACTTGTGTATTGAGCACGGTTTTTTTATTTTATGTGTCAAATTATAATGTTTATCGACGTCAGTTCTAACGTTTGCCATAATACAGGCCTACAACATGTTCAGCCTGTGCAAAAAATAACCAGCGAATTATAAAAACCCCAACTACGTGAGAAATGACGGCCAGTAATGCCATGGAGTGGGAAAATGGGATAGATAAGAAAATTATTGGCATACCAAAAGCAAGTATAATCCCTATTATACGCAACTTTGCGCCATGTTTTCGTCCTACTTTATAAACAAATTCCTGCAAGAGATAATTAGTACCAGTATGAGGGGACTCAAACGACCGTATTTCGTTTTGATTTGATGTCAATCTAGTCGCTGTAGCCAGGTTCGTACCTGACTTTGCAAATGCCTTATCTCCAGATATCCAACAAAAGATCTGGATTACCCCGGATAGCGCCAGTAATGGGAGTGCTATAGAAATTTGTCCCGCTAACAATGCCCCGCCTGCAATCGAAAATGTAAGAAAGGTTATTGGTGTTATTCCTGAATTCCAGCGTGGAACTGTCTTTAATTGGGCATAAATCATCGAGGTGGAAAAAACTGTCGCAAAACAAAAAATGGCAGACAATATTCCGATGGATATCAAGTTAATGTCAAAAAATATGCGAGCAAGAGCATATATGCCAGACAGTGCAAGAGCAAACAACGCAAGCCATGCTTCACGACTTAACCAACTTGATTTCCACTGTGAAAATGCCTTCAGTGCTCTTTCAGGGTGACCTAGATGAAAAGTCGATGACAAAAGACCGCCGATAGCAAGACCAAAACCAATTGCGAAAAAAACAAAACCAACTAACCCTCCCATGCTTGGATATCCTAAGCAAAGAAATGCCAACAATCCAAAACCTAGTCCTGACAAAGTAGTAAAAATAATAACTGATGGAGCTGGATGCATCTTATATTGCCTCCAAAGCTTTATCGAGCCATTTGAAAAAACCATCGGGCTCATCGGCTACAGGTTCTAGGTAGGGAGCCAAAATATCTGTATCGTCCATTTGATTTTTAGGCCTAGGAGGTAAGTATTTATTAACAGGAAGAGTTCCTTGTTCAGGCATTAGATCAACTCCACCCCGGTCCTCCACTAGCTTACTAACACTACTATTGGGATCTCCTAAATCACCAAAGTGCCTTGCTCCAGCAGGGCAAGTTCTAACGCAAGACGGTATTTGATCTCCTACAGGCAAATTTTCATTATAAATTCTATCTACACACAAAGTGCATTTTTTCATTACTTTCTCAACGGGGTCCATTTCTCTAGCACCATAGGGACACGCCCAAGCACACAATCCACATCCGATGCAGTCACTTTCATTTACCAGTACAATCCCATCTTCAACTCTTTTGTAACTGGCTCCCGTGGGACACACAGTAACACAGGGAGCATTGTCACAATGTAAACAAGATTTTGGAAAGTGCACTAAATGAGCGGGTTTATCAGCTGGCGTAATTTCATAAGAATGAACCCGGTTCAGAAATGATCCAACAGGTTCCGCGCCAAAAGCATTTTCATCCGACAAGGGTGCCCCATAATTTTCTGTGTTCCAACCTTTGCAGCTGATAACGCACGCGTGGCATCCAACACAAGTGTCGAGATCTATAACTAAGCCAAGTTTTTTTTCCGTTTTTTCTGGGAGTAAAGTCATTAACCTTTCACTTTCCACGAAATACTTTTTGGAGCCATTCCAACTGGTGATTTAATTTCTTCAAAGTTTGGCTGGCTTTCCTTTGGTGCCGTTGTTTTTTCTAGTTTTACTTTAAGGTCAAACCAAGCAGCCTGGCCCGTCACCGGATCGGAATTTGACCATCTATAACCATCACCTTTCTTAGGTTGTAACTCATGGATCAGGTGATTTAGCAAAAAACCTTTTGTGGCTTCTGGTGCATTTGGATCAAGTGCCCAAGCCCCTTTTCTTTTTCCGATTGCATTCCAAGTCCATACAGTATTTTCATTTAAAGAAGCCATTTCTGCTACAGGAACAGTAATTGAGTTGTGCGTTGAGCTCAGTTTGACCCAGTCGCCTGTTTTTAAATTGTAATCTTCCATGATCTTTGTTGGTACGTAAAGGGGATTTAACCCATGGATTTGTCTTAACCAGGCGTTTTGACTTCCCCAGCTGTGGTACATTGCCATTGGCCTTTGCGTTAGGGCATGGATTGGATATTCGCCCTTTTCTTGATTATCAGGTTCAGTTGAATACCAAATTGGAAATGGTGACATTACTTTCTTCAATCGTTCCTTCAAATGCTCTGGCGGCAGACGCTCCCCGATTCCTTCGGCAGCTAACTGGAATTTTCGCATTGGTTCGGAATAAAGATTAAAAATATATGGAGTTGGGGTATCATATAATCCGAGTTCTACTGCCCAATCCTGATATGCATTGTTCCACGGTTTGAAATATTTAGCTTCTTCGGGAACGTGAGAGACGTAAAAGCCTCCGTTTTCAATATAAGCTTCTATTTGTTTAGGGTTTACTGGCCCTCTACCTTCTGCAGAGCCATCCCCTCGAAAACCTGCTAATGGCCCTATATCTGGTTTCCTTAGGTGATTTACGATATAATCTGCATAGTCTCTGTATTTGGGAGAACCATCTTCATTTACAAAGCCTGGTAGTTCGAGCCGAGCGCCTAGATCTACTAGAACTGATTGGAAACCTCGCACATCACGGTCGGGCTCAATAACTGGCCATCTTATAGCATCAGCTGCGCCATCAGCCTCGCTTATCGGCCTGTCCAGTAAGGAAATACAATCATGCCTTTCTAGGTATGTGGTGTCTGGTAAAATTAAATCTGCATAGGCAACCATTTCTGAGGAGTAAGCATCAGAATAAATTATCCGCGGAATGATATAATTACCTTTATTATCTTTTTCTGTGAGCATTTCCATAACGCCACTGGTATTCATAGAGCTATTCCAGCTCATATTAGCCATGTACATAAATAGAGTATCAATTTTATATGGATCACCTGCATAGGCGTTCGAAATGACCATATGCATTAATCCGTGTGCACTCATGGGATTTTCCCAGCTAAATGCTTTGTCAATACGAACGGGATTGTCTTGATCATCCAATGCCAAATCTTCTGGACCATGGACAAAACCTAAATGTGGGCCATCCAAAGGAGCATTAGGTGTTACTTTAAAGTGAGGCTTGGGATGAATTGATGAAGGCTTTGGATACGGAGGCTTAAACCGGA
Organism: Marinovum sp.; assembly: GCA_002691045.1. Taxonomy (GTDB): domain Bacteria; phylum Pseudomonadota; class Alphaproteobacteria; order Rhodobacterales; family Rhodobacteraceae; genus Salinivivens. The sequence goes on along the minus strand of NZGN01000016.1, from coordinate 6,070 downwards.
AACCACCAGGCACCTCAACAGTACCGAGAAGAATTTGGAGCATATGCAGGGCTCGGCAAGTTTGAAAACCATTAGAATGTGCTGAAACACCTCTCATAGAATGAAAGCTTACAGGTCTTCCTTTCATAGATTTGTGCTTTTCGCCCCGAAAATCAGTCCATTCGATTGGAAGTTCAAATTCCTCCTCGAAAGCTACTTTTGCTATTTCATTCGCCAATGCACGAATTTTTTTTGCTGAGATACCACAAATTTTCGCAACTTTTTCTGGCTCATACTCCGATGAAAGATACTTGGTTATGATACCGTGAAAGACAGTGGTGCTGGTAGCTCCGCGTACTCGATAAGTTGCATTTAAACTAGGTTGAATGCCTTTAGTATCAAACGCACACACTTTCCCAGTTATTCTATCTTTAACAAGTGGTTTATCATTTTTGTCTTTCAGAATTAAACCGGTTTCTGGGTCTAGAAAAACAGGGGCGTTAGTGTACTTAGCTAGATAGTCTAAATCAATTTTACCCGCCTTTATCAGAACGTTTATTAGGGATAAAATTAACAAACCATCTGTTCCAGGGGTTATCCCCAGCCATTCATCAGCAACAGCGTTGTATCCGGTACGAATGGGATTCACGCCAACAATTTTAGCGCCTCTTTCTTTAATTTTCCCAATACCCATTTTGATAGGGTTACTATCGTGGTCCTCTGCAACTCCGAACAGAATGAATAATTTTGTATAATCCCAATCGGGCTGGCCAAACTCCCAAAATGAACCACCCATAGTGTATATTCCTGCGGTGGCCATGTTAACGCTGCAAAACCCGCCATGTGCTGCATAGTTTGGTGTACCAAACATTTGGGCGAAGTAGCTTGTGAAGGATTGCGACTGATCTCGACCGGTAAAGAATGCTAGTTTCTCGGGTGCCTCCTTTTTGAGGGGTTTTAACCATTTGACCGCCAAATCCAATGCTTCTTCCCAGGAAATTTTTTTAAATTCCCCGGAGCCTCTTGGGCCAACTCTCATTAAAGGGGCATCTAGCCTGGAGGGTGCGTTCACTTGCATAATTCCCGCACTACCCTTAGCGCATAGGACGCCTTGATTAACGGGGTGGTCTTTGTTGCCTTCTATGTATGCAACTTTCCCATCTTTTAAGTGTACGTTTATACCGCAGCGACACGCACACATATAACATGTCGTTTTTTTTATCTCATCTGAAACTTTAGGAGAGGTTTCTATGTATGGTTGGTCTTTCATTGTTACTTACTCACCCTATCAAGCGGATCAAACCGACAATGCAAAACGTTATCAATAATCCTAAAGAAAAAGGTCGATAATATTTCTCTAGTTTCTGCATAAACAAAATTGACCCCAGTACAACCCCAATAGAAGAGGGCAAAGCTAATAAAACCCCGCGTACCAATGCTTTTTGATCCATTACGTCGAATATAATTAAAAAAACAAAAGTTGTAAGTGAATTAAGCAATATGTAGACAACCAGAGATGCCCGCATACGTCTTGCAGAGTGTTGGCTTGCAAGAACATAAGTCGCTACGATTAATCCACCAATACTCGCCAAACCAGTAGCTATTCCAGCACAAATTCCTGAAGAAACTGTGCCTAACTTTGATGATAAAAAAGGGAGTTTAAAATTTCTAAATAAAATTACTGATAATGTTAATATTAATGCTAAAGCGACAAATTTACTTATCTGGACATTTAGAATTTTTGTGACGAACAGACCTATTGGTAATCCACAAATCGCACCCAGCCATAAAACTATTGAAGTCCCTTTGTCAGATTCTTTCCAGCCATTTTTAATCATGAAAACTCCTGCAACAAACTCCATCCACCAACAAACTGGAATGAGTTCGATGGGAGGGATGATTGTAACGGACAAAGACATTACAAAGGCTGACAAGCCGAAACCGGAGAAGCCCCTGATAAGTCCAGCAAAAAAGCAAATGAGAATTAATAGTAATAAGTCAGTATTATTTAATGCTAATATGTTGGCCATCATTGAAGGCGATTAGCCTGTAAAATTGTGACAGCTATCATTTGAGTTACATCAGAGGCGCTGCACCCTCTTGATAAATCATTTGCTGGTTTGGCTAATCCTTGAAGAATTGGCCCTATAGCCTCTGCTCCTCCTAGTCGCTGAGAAATTTTGTATGCAATATTTCCTGCATCTAAGTTAGGAAAAATCATTACATTTGCATTTCCTGCTATTGTGGATTTTTCAGCTTTAGACCTAGCAATTTGTGGAGATATAGCTGCATCAAATTGTAATTCACCGTCAATTTTGATATGAGAATTTTTTGACTGCACAATTTTTGTCGCTGTTACAACTTTAGAAACCATGGAGTGACGTGCACTTCCTTTCGTTGAAAAAGACAACATGGCTATACGAGGTTCCGTTTGCAATAAATCTTTACATGATTGGGCAGCCATTTCTGCTATGGAGGCAAGCTCTTCTTCATTGGGGTCTATCACTAATCCGCAATCTGAATATACCATCGGATAATTATTTGTTGGATACATTAAAAAACAGCTTGAAATGAGATGTGCATCACTTGATTTACCAATTATTTGAATCGCAGTGCGGACTACATTAGACGTAGTTTCTACTGCTCCGCCTACTGTTCCGGCCGCGTACCCAAGTTTGACCATCAGAGCGGCGAAATATAAAGGTTCTTTTATCTTAACTCGTGCGTCTTCAGCAGAGCTCCCTTTTTTCTTTCGAAGATGAAGGTATTCTCTTTCAAATTCAGGAAGTAGGTTTGATTTTTTGGGGTCAATGATGTTGATATCGGTTGGTAAACTTAAAGCCAAGTTTTTACATTCAGCTTTAATCGTAATTTGATTGCCAAGTAGTGCAATTTGGCAAATCCCAGCATTATGAGCTGCAATTGCCCCAGAAATTATCCGCGGATCATGGCCTTCACTCATTACTATTGTTGGCTTTTGATCCAAAGCTAGCTCTTCTAAGACCTGTAAAGGTAGTTTATGTTCAATCTTAGAAGAGCTCATCATTTATACTAAACTTGTTGAGGTCTCATATCCTTGGCATCTATTCCCGCTACTGCTACAGGTGCTGTCATTGCATCGCGACGGAACGGTTCGCCTAACTCTTGATTGATCATAGCTTCGATAAGAGTTGTAACTCCATTTTCCATTTGATCTTTAATCGCTTGGTTTAGAGTTGCTGTTAGATCTTCCATAGTTCTGGCCACAACTCCCTTCAAGTTACAAGCCTCTGCAATTCCAGCATATGAAACTTCATAATTTAGTTCAGTTCCAACAAAGTTATCTTGATACCAAAGCGTAGTATTACGTTTTTCTGCACCCCATTGGTAATTACGGAAAACAATTTGAGTTACAGCTGGCCAGTCGCCTCTGCCAATTGCTGTCAGTTCGTTAACGGCTATACCGAAGGCTCCATCACCAGAAAACCCGACCACAGGTACATCGGGACAGCCTATTTTTGCTCCCACAACAGATGGAAGTCCATAACCACATGGCCCAAATAATCCAGGCGCCAAATATTTCCTTCCTTCTTCGAAACTAGGATAGGCATTTCCAATGGCGCAATTATTCCCTATGTCAGATGATATAATCGCATTTCTTGGGAGAGCTGCTTGGATGGCACGCCAAGCCATTCTTGGACTCATCCAATCAGGTTTGTCAGCTCTAGCTCTCTGGTTCCACGTTGTGCCTGGATCATCATCTTCATGATCCATAGAAGAGAGTTGCTGGGCCCATTTTGATTTTGTTTCTGCTATGTTTACTTTTCTAGTTTCGCGATTTATGTCGCCGGCTGTTTCAGAAAGTTGTGAAAAAATATCCATTGCAACCTTACCAGCATCTCCCACGATCCCTATTGAGACCTTTTTCGTTAAGCCAATACGATCCGGGTTTATATCAACCTGAATTATTTTCGCTTCTGATGGCCAATACTCTAAGCCGTAGCCAGGAAGGGTTGAAAATGGGTTAAGCCGGGTGCCAAGACACAAAACAACATCTGCTTCCTTAATCAATTGCATAGCGGCTTTCGAGCCATTGTAACCAAGTGGACCGGCAAAAAGAGGATGATTACCTGGAAAGGCGTCATTATGCTGATAGCCAACACAAACAGGGGCGTCTAACCGTTCGGCCAGCTTCATCGAAGCACTTATTCCATTTTTTGATAACACCACGCCTGCACCATTTAAAATAACTGGATTTTTTGATTCACTTAATAATTTTGCCGCGTCCGAAACTGATTTCCCACCACCGCTTGAGTGCTCAAACTCAATAGGCTCAGGAATTTCTATGTCCACAACTTTGGTCCACATATCTCGGGGAATATTCAATTGCGCAGGAGCTGATTGTCGCTTTGCCTGCGCAATCACTCTAGCAAGGACTTCTGCAACTCTTGAGGGGTCTCTCACTTCTTCTTGATAACAGACCATATCTTCAAACAACTTCATTTGCTCAACTTCTTGGAAGCCACCTTGGCCTATCGTTTTGTTTGCCGCCTGCGGAGTTACAAGTAATAATGGTGTATGGTTCCAGTAAGCGGTCTTCACCGCTGTCACGAAATTAGTTATGCCCGGACCGTTTTGAGCGATCATCATCGACATTTTTCCGGTTGCTCGAGTGTAGCCATCACTCATCATCCCAGCACTTCCTTCATGAGCGCAATCCCAAAACTTAATTCCTGCCTTTGGAAATAAATCTGAGATTGGCATCATTGCAGATCCGATTATTCCAAATGAATGTTCAATGCCATGAGCTTGAAGTACTTTTACAAATGCTTCTTCTGTAGTCATTTTCATGATTTTTCTCCTGCAGGTAATTTAAGGTGGCTAAAGGTTTTATTTAATGTTTGATATAAGCTCATGTTATTTAAAAGGTTAGAGCCAGTTTAACAACCAAATTATGTCCAGATTAGTTTGAGCCTGTCAATTTTATAATATTTTCTGCAACTATTCTTATGCCGTTTTCTATTTTTTCTTCATTTATTGATGAAAAGGCCAAGCGAAAGTAATTTTCTGGTTGGTCAGGAGGGGCAAAAAAATTTTTACCTGGCTCAATGAGAACTCCATTTTTAATTAATCTTGAGGCCAGAATATCCGTGTCCAGTTTTTTTGGAGCTTTCATCCAAAATGAGGATCCGCCTTGTGGGGAAGTATTTCCTGCAATTTCTAAATGGTATTTTTTAATGGACGTCGCCATTATGGATCTTCTTATACTATATTGCTTTGCCATACGATTTATTAAAGCATCGTAGTGTCCTAATCTTAAAAAATGGGCTGCCGTTCTCTGAATGTGTCCTGGCGGATGCCTAAGTACACTTGCCCTGAGAGCTCTTGCTTCGCTGATGAAAGGTTTTGATCCAACAAGATAGCCCAAACGAAGTCCTGGGAAAAGGGATTTTGAAAAGGATCCAACGTAAATCACTCTTCCTTCGCTATCTAAAGATTTTAAAGCGGGAGAGGCTGATTTTTTTGACGAAATTTCAAATTCATAATCATCTTCAACAATCAGAGCATCGAGATTACTAGCAATCTCTAATAATTGCTGTCTTCGTTCTAACGGCATTGTAATTGTGGTTGGACATTGATGGCTGGGCGTGGCGAATATCACCGAAGTCTCTTTTGGAATTTGATCTGGTATTAATCCATACTCATCGAGATTTACAGGAGCTACATGACAGCGAGATTGTTCCAAAATGTCTCTCAAAGGTGGGTAAGATGGGTTTTCAATTGCTGCGGTTCTGCGCTGATTTAATAGGACTTGGGCAGCAAGCCATAAGGCATTCTGTGCTCCCATTGTCACCAAAACTTGATCTGTAGATGCGGTAATCCCGCGCCTTGGAAGAGAATGTCTAAGAATAAATTCTATAAGCTCAGTATCATCCTGATCATAATAGTCTGAAGTTAAGGAACTGAAATCCTTAGCTCCAAGTGCCATCAGAGCACATTGTCGCCAATTAGAGTGATCAAAAAGACTTTGATCTGTTTGTCCATAAATAAAGGGATATTGAAATGAAGACCAGTTTTGCGGTTTTGAAGGCCAGTTTTCAATACTAAATCT
>NZGN01000015.1:0-29873 GCA_002691045.1 Marinovum sp. | reverse complement strand
GCTTTGTCGTGTTCGACTTCATCTTTAAACCAATATCATCCTTCACTTCCGTAAACGCTTCCGTAGGCGTCTTGATAGAAGTGGATGAAGATGAGGAAGAGTTAGCATAATCCGGACATTCTTGGGCATACAAAGGGTTATTATAACATGGATTTGTATCCAACGTCAGTGTAAGGGATGAATCTTGCACTTTGAACTCTGGCCCATACCAACCTTGCCAGTTTTCACTATCACTTCCCTGTGCAGATACTACTATTTTTGAAAAATATAATGGCGGTAAAAAGGAGTCTTCAAATGTTTCTGAACCAGAGTGTTCGGTCCAGTTGTGTGAATGACTGTAGTCATATTGATATGTTGCATAGATATCACCTTGTGCATCATATACATCAATTGTTATTATAAAATTATCTATACCAGGCTGATTTGTGAAAATGTTAGCGTTAGCGTTTTTGACTTTCCATTTATAGGAATATCCAGTTACTTGAACGCCTTCTTGTGTTGTTGCGTCACTAATTACAATTGTTGTATTTATAATGTTAGCATTACCGCCCCAAATGAAACCAGAACCACTTGGAATCATATTCGGGTCACTACCAGGTGGACCTGGTTGTTTACTTCCTTGCCAATATCCAGTACCGAAAGTACCAGACCATCTACTGGCATCTGGCTCTAATAAATTGGCTGTTGACTGAGTGTTATTGGTCGATACTTCTGCGTTAGAGTGTGAGCATAAGAAGAGCACGGCTACCGACAATAGTGTCAGCAGTCGCATTCCTTTTTTAAACATTTTCTCGCATATAGATAACAAAAAAAGGTAAGCAAAAAAATACTGGGCTAAGCCCAAGAGCATTTTGAAAACCATCTTCGTAAACCTAACTTTTCCACTCAACTTTTATCTTATCGGCTTTGGAGTTTTCAAAATAAGTTATATCACCTTCATAGTAAAAGCTATCAACAACGGTAAATTTATCTTTTACAATATCTTGAAATTCTTTTCTTTTAGGCAGGTTGGTTTCTGCATCTTCATAACTGGAATACACAGCCAGGGATAAAAGTGAGGTTGGACCTGTGCGTACATTAATTATAGTCTGGGCGTTACCAAACCATTCTTTTTGTATCGTTTGATAGAAATTCTCTGAAGCAACTACCTCTTTTTCTGACAAATATTCCATCATTGTTATTCTGGCTATAGACATTCAGCGTGTTTCCTTCTTTCTGACTATCCTTCCTAAAATATGCTTCTGTGTAAAGTTACATATATCATTCCCACACATCTCCTAGTGGCACTCGCAAGGGGGCATCTCTTTATCTTTGGTAATCTTATATAAGAGATTTGACTATGCCTATTGCCAGAATTCTAAAGTAACAGTACACACTCCATAATTGTTTACAGCTGCAGCACAAAGATAAACGTTTAAATTTAATGAATAAAATGGGTTCTATTTTTCAGAAAAACTTTGCAAGACTTGTTATTTTTATATGGATATTTTTAGGACGCTGTCTTCCTTTTGGATTTAAGATTTCAGCTCTTTTTTTTCATTTCAAACAAAAATCAGATTATTCACGATTAAAAGAAAGGTTTGGGAAATCAACTGTAGAAAGGAGTAACAATAAAATTTTTTGGTTACATGCTTCGAGCCTTGGAGAAATAAGCCAAGTAGTAACGCTTGTTGAAAAGTTAAAAAGTAAATTCGAAATTGATATTATTATCACTACCGCTACTCAGTCTGGATCTGATTTTGTCCACAAAAATCTACCGAATTGCACCCATCAATTTGCACCATTTGACTCAGTGTATTTTTACAAATCTTTTATAAATTTCTGGAAGCCAGACTGTGTTCTAATCCTTGAAAATGACATGTGGCCTAGTATGCTCTCCACTTTATTTTCAAAAAATATTCCAATTTTTATGGTGAACGTGAGGACTTCCAAAAGTTTTAAAAAATTTCCATCAATTTATTCTAATTTGCTTACAAAAATTTCTCATTTTCATTGCCGGACTGATGTTGTAGCTGATCAATTGAAAGAATTGGGCGTAAGTGATAATTTAATATTAAAAGGTGGTGATCTTAAGTCTGTAGAAAAACTTCCTCAAGTAGATACAAGTAAAATAAAAAATCTTGCTAGGTCATTTTCTGGAAAAAAAGTTTTGATTGCTGCCTCAACCCATAAATCAGATGAAAAAATTGTTTTAGAAGCGTTTAGAGTTATTAATTCAAGAAAAAATTGGGTTCTGGTTCTTGCTCCACGGCATCCCAAAAGGGCATCTGATATTATCAAAAGTATAAAAAAGTATGATTTTAAAGTTTATCAGCGCAGTTTGAATAATGAATTAAAAGATGATTGTCAGGTATACGTTGCGGACACACTTGGGGAGTTGGGAATATTATTTGAACTAGGAAATATTGTTTATTTAGGAGGTGGTATGGGTTCTGAAGGAGGACATAATCCGTTTGAACCAGGTAGATTAGGTAAAGCAATTATTTCAGGACCAAATGTTGAAAATTTTGCTTATGTGTTTGATGCTTTGGTCACTGCTAAGGCATGTATTATCGTTAAAAGTAAAAAAGAATTAATAAATTCAATTAAATTTTTGGAAGTATCTAAAAGAAGTATTGAAATGGGAACAGCGGCTAAAAAGATTTTAAATAATTTTTCTGATCCTACAGAAAATATTGTTAATCTCATTGATAATTACTTAATTAAAGAGAAGCAAAGCTATGGTTAATGCTGTTCTATTAAATGATACTTCTAAGAGGTATCACCATGGTTGTGCGCGCGTTTCTCGAATAATTAAAAATGGTCTTCAAAAGCAAGGCGTCGATTTGATTGCTACATCATTTGCACACAAGAATTGGAAAAAAAATCAGCTTTTTCTTAAATCATTGGAAAAAGCACAACTTATAATTATCAACGGAGAAGGGACCTTACACAGCGGGGCGAAAAGTGGACACCACTTATTAAGCATTGTTGACCATCCGTTAGTTAAAGAAAAGCCTATAGCTCTCATAAATTCTATATGGGAAAATAATCCTGACGAATGGTTGGAACTTTTGGAGCGTTTTTCCTTGGTTTCAGTGAGGGATAGTAATAGTTTGGACAATTTGAGACATTCTGGTTTTGATAAGGCTTTCGTGGTGCCTGATTTATCGTTATCTGAAAGTTTAGAATTACCCAGCTCAGATCATTTTGGTTTGCTTGTTGGTGATAGCGTTAAATCTGATATTCGGTATGTATTAGCTCGATATTGCCAAAGGATGAAAGCCACATTTTTGCCAACTAAGTTTTTAGCTAACGCTTTTTGGAATCGGACTTTCCCAAGGAAAATTTTGTGGATGTTTTATAATGGGGTGTTCACTGGCCAGATTCCAAGTTTTAAAATGGCTACAAATGAGCATGACTATGCAGTTTTATTAAGCAAATCATCAGGTCATGTCACGGGCCGGTTTCATGGAATTTGTTATTCAATTTTAACAGAAGTTCCTTTTTTAGCTGTAAGTTCAGTAACTTCAAAAATTGCAACTTTACTAGTGGACGCTGGTGTGAATAATGACCGCTTACTTGGAAAATCGTGTATTCTAAAAAATGAAAACAAAGTGCCACCCGCTTTTACCTCAGCTGAGCTAAAAAACATGCGTAATTATAGGGCTTTAGCAAAATTTCAGGCGCAAAAATTGTTTGAACAGATAGCTAATCTCGCTAAATAGAAAACGTCTTTATATGTCTTTGTGTGACTAGTATATTTGTATTCTTTTATCGAAATTAATTAAATTTTTCACAAACTTTTTTTCAGAATTAAAATCATGCGGGACTTGCTTTACTTTTCTTTTTCCAGAATTTGACAAACTTTCAAAAAAATCGAAACCAAAAATATCTATCTTTGAAGCCTCAGACTTTTGAATAAGATCAATAGTCATTAGGCCAACAGAGGGTCTTGCATCGATTTTTTCTTTTAACTGATTATTTGCTTTTTTCCGATTTAAATAAAAGGATGAATAGTTTGTTAAATTTAAACCTAATTTTCGAATTTTTGGCGTCATCCATAATATTACTTCCGGGTTTCGCTGGTTTAATAGTTCGTTACTAAGAGAGGTTGCCGTTGCGATCCAAGTAGTTTTTATACCATGAGAACTTTCTGATGAAATTGGAGATCGGTTTAATCTTATAATAATATCATTTTTATCTATTTTAGAACCAAAACTATTTTTGTTTAGACTGCGAGCATTTCCTACAATGGAGACAGAACGATTTGATAAACTGTGTAAAAGGTCAGCCTCGGTTAATGAAAATCGAATAAGGTATTGCTCCTTAAATAAGAACTTAGATAAATGAAAATACATTAAATTATTTTTATAAGTCATTTCTTAAACAGTCGTTACTTTAGTAAGTAAGGGCTTACTAATATTTCGTTTCAGATCTCTGATATTTATTAATTACTTTAGTTTAATTTTTAAAAATTTTTCTTTCTAAATAAAACTTGAATCAAGCCGTTATCTAATTCAAGACTAATCCAATATAGTCTTAACTTCGCAAATAGGGGCAGGATCAATGGTTCTGCCCCTTAATTTTTATACTTTGTCTTTTAGTGATTAATTGCTTATTAGCCAATTACCCTAAAAATAATTTTTTGTATTCGTTTCGGAGTATATTTTTTTGAACTTTTCCCATAGTATTACGAGGCAACTGATCAATTATTATAATTTTTCTAGGATGCTTATACCGAGCAAGGGCTAATCTAATTTCACTCTCTATTTGCTGCAGATTAGGAGACTTATCTCTACTGGGAACAATTATTGCCACTGGTGTCTCTCCAAAATCTGAATGAGGTACAGCAATGACTGCACTTTCTAATACACCAGGTTGTTCATCTAAAAGTTTCTCTAATTCTTTAGGATAGATATTATAGCCTCCGGAAATTATTAAGTCTTTATCGCGACCAACAATTTGAATATACCCATCTTGATCGATTTTTCCTAAATCGCCTGTAATAAAATAACCATCATCTCTTAATTCGGTTTTAGTCTTTTCAGGCATCTTCCAATAACCCTTGAAAACATTAGGTCCTCGGACTTCTATTTGACCTATTTCATTGACTGGGAGTTCTTTTCTCGTTTCTGGATTAGTAATTTTTAATTCAACATCTGGCAGAGCAAGACCAACAGTTCCGGCTCGTCTTTCACCTATGTAGGGATTTGATGTATTCATATTTGTTTCTGTCATTCCATATCTTTCGAGTATTCTGTGACCAGTAAGTTTTTCAAATTGGATATGGGTTTCGGAGAGAAGCGGGGCAGAACCAGAAATAAACAAACGCATATGTTGTACTAATGCTTTTGTAAAACGGTGATCTGCTAGTAATCGTGTGTAAAAGGTGGGGACGCCCATAATTGCAGTAGAACTTGGTAAATATTCAATAACGTCATTTAATTCAAATTTTGGCAGAAATATCATACTACCTCCCGCAGATAGCATAACATTCGTCGCAACAAATAATCCGTGAGTGTGAAACAAAGGAAGAGCGTGTAGCAATACGTCCTTTTTTGTGAATTGCCACTCATTCATCAAAGTTTGCCCATTCGACAAAAGGTTGGCCTGTGTGAGCATAGCCCCCTTTGATTTGCCGGTTGTTCCAGAGGTGTATAGTAAGGCCGCAAGGTCATTTTTTGACCGTCGCACTGTTTCAAATTTGTCAGACAGGGCTAGGGACTTATCAATAATCGATCCTGTTGCGTCAGCGTTCAAGGTTTCTATAGATATACCCAATTTCCGGGCTATGTGTTTTAAGGCCCCTTTATTTGCTTCATCACAAATGATTAAACGGGCTTCACTATTCTCAATAAAATACTCTAGTTCATCGACTGTGTAAGACGGATTAAGGGGTAGAAACACTAAACCAGACTGGGCACACGCTGCGTAGATATTCAACATTTCTGGTGATTTTTGAACTTGGATTGCGACACAGTCACCGATCGTCAATCCTAGATCAATAAATGCATTTGAAATTTTTGCACTGAGTTTCAGAAATTTTTTGTATGTGATGATTTGACCATTAAGAAGATACAAAAACGGGTCATCGTTTTCTGTATGTGCACCAAATAAATTATCAAATAGAGGGTTGGTCATTTTATCTCAGAAATCGTTTATCGCTTTGTAATACAGAGTAACTTAGAGAAAGGTCCACCACGATTATTTAATTTTTAAAAAAAATTTAAAAACTGGCCCCATCTAATTTTGAAAATAAGTCCAGAAATGTTATGATTTTAGTTGACTTTTGCTTATTCAAACGCGCGTATTAGTTTGAGTGACTAACTTTATGTTGGGAGGACGCAATGAAGTTAAACTTTAAAAAACAATTTACAACATTAGCTTTCGTTACTGGACTTGCTGCTGCAGCGAGTAGTTCGATTGCTGGCGAATGTCGTGTAGCAGAAGCAAGTATGGATAAGCCAGGTGGCTTTCCTGAGCGAGCGCTATCTATGATAGTTCCTTATGGTCCCGGAGGAGGTTCGGGTCAAGTTGCTGCGGCCATGGCTGAAGCAGTAACGGGTCTTACCGGTGTAAGCATAAACAGAGATCATAAACCAGGTGGTTCTGGGACAGTTGGCATGACTGCGTATATGGCAGCACCTGCCGACGGATATAATGTATTAGAGCATATTGATGATGCATCGTCGGCTCACGCATTAGACTCCAGCAGACCCAATCCAGCGGAAGATTTAATTCCACTTGTTATTTCACAGGTTACCTTTTCACAGATTTATATCAGATCGAACGAGACTCGCTACACCGACTGGCCAAGCTTTGTCGAATGGGTGCAAGCTCAAAATGGTAAGGCGACCATTGCGAACGTATCTAAAGAAGGTTCAATGGAACGCGTCATAATGAAGTTTATTACTGACGCTTCCGATATGCAGATCCAACAAATTTCTTTTGATAAAGGTGCACCGCGGTACGGAGCATTGTTGGGTGGTCAGGTTGATGCTCTATTTGAGCAGCCAGGTGATGTAAGAAAATTCCTAGATGCAGGAAATTTCAAGCCGATCCTTACAGTCTTCAACGAGCGACCTGGCGTATTCAGTGACGTGCCCACGCACAAAGAAATGGGTATGGATTTCGAACCATTACTGCGCTTTAGAGGTTTTTACGTTCACAAAGATGCTCCTTCAGATCGTGTTGATTGGTTGAAGTGGGCATTTCAAAGAGCTTATTGTGAAGACAGTTATCAAACATTCAATGACAGCAAGTTTATGAATGTTATCGATAGTTATAGAGATACTGCCGGTGCTGTTGATATGATTAATGCAGCTATCGTTCAATATCGTGACGTCTACAAAGAAATGGGATTAGACGTTAAGTAAACACATTTAAAATTTGCCTGCTCGCGGTTTTTACCGCGAGTGGGTTTTTTATAAGAATAGGGTCCCATGGGAAAACTTGGCAAACCAGATATATTTGAAGCTGCGTTCTGGCTTTTACTGGCGATTGTTTTTTTTGCTGTGAGTTTTAGTTTTAATCAGCCAATAGAAATTTATAAATTTGGAGCGACAGGCTGGCCAAGGGGAATTTTATTCCTGATGGCCTTAATAGCCTTAGGAAACTTTTATCATGCCTATTCTAAAGGATCCAAAGCACAAGAGGGACGAGTAGGCGCTAAGGAAAATGATGATCCGATCGAATATACTTCGATCGGGCAATATATTAAGACGGGGTTGATTTTAATACTCCCACTACTCTATGGGCTGTCGCTAAAACCAGTTGGTTTTTATTCAGGCACGCCAATTTTCATAGCGTTGATTATGATTGCCTGGGGTGAGCTTAGAATTAGATTTATTTTGACAAATACACTTTTAATCTATGCAATTCTAATAGGATTGTTCATGGTTGTTCTGAATGCCCCATTACCTCAGGGAAATATGTCTCCCTTTTATGATATTAGCGCTTTCATGTTGAAAACAAAAACGCAGCTTGATCAAATGTTTTGATGGTTTGTCATGATTGAAAATTTTTTAGCAGGAACAGCAACGCTTTTTGGAGATCCGTTTACGATAGGTATTTTCATTTTTGGTGTGTTGGGGGGTATGCTTTTTGGTGCGATACCTGGCGTGAGTATGCTCACATTGGCGGCAATACTTTTGCCTTTCACTGCAGATTTATCCCCAGCTCAAGGCGTCATGTTGTTTGCTGTCATTTACTGCACAGGAACCTATGGGGGAGCGATAACTGCCATTCTATTTAATATTCCTGGCGCTCCTGAGAATGCTCCAACGGCCTTTGACGGCTATCCAATGACACAAAAAGGCATGGCAGGAAAAGCGGTTGGCGCTGCAGTTCTCTGTTCTGCAATTGGTGGAGTTGCCTCTGCAATTGTCATGATGAGTGCAACTGAACCTCTGGCACAGTGGGCGATTATGAATATTGGTCCACCAGAAATTTTTGCACTAGTGTTTTTCGGATTAGCTGTGGCGTCTTCAGTCGGAGGAAGAACGATCTGGAAGGGGTGGCTCTCAGTTCTCCTAGGCCTTCTAATTGCGACTATCGGGCAAGACCCTGTGGGTGGAATCAATAGGTTTAACTTTGGATACTCAGATTTAGCCGCTGGAATTGCTTTTGTACCTGCTATTCTTGGTTTCTTTGCTGTTTCTGAAATTTTTATTCAAGCGGAGAAAAACGTTAGTGGAAAATATTCTGCTCCAAAGTTTAATGTAGATTTTCCATCATTCTTTGAATTATGGGCGCATAAAATAGCTGTCGTAAGATCTATTTTAGTTGGTTTCTTCTGTGGTATTTTACCAGGTATTGGGGCAACACTAGCTGCTTTTATGGGGTATGGAGAGGCTGTTAGATGGTCAAAAAATAAATCAGAGTTTGGTACTGGAAAGCTTGAAGGTGTAATTTCTTCTGAAACGGCAAACAATGCCGCAACCGGTGCTGCGATGATCCCATTACTGGCGTTAGGCCTTCCAGGCGGCGCACTGACAGCCATGATGGTCGCTGTTTTTCAAATGCATGATTTAGAGCCCGGACCCTTGGTTTTTTATAATTCTCCAGAACTAATATGGATTGTCTTTGCCGCAATGTTTTATGCAAACTTATCAATTTTATTCGTTGGCTTAATTGAAACAAAAACAATTTTATATCTTCTGAAAATTCCCTTTCAATTTCTTGCTCCAATGATTTTAATGTTGGCAAGTATAGGCGCCTATATCAGCCGTGGTTTGGTTTTAGATGTTATCGTAATGTTTATTGCCGGAATCATTGGCTTTTTGCTTCGTCGCTCTGGATATTCAATTCCAGGTATCGTCTTGGGATTAATTCTAGGAAAAATTGGAGAGCAAAATTTTGCTCAAGGCATGCAGATGGTACATTATGACCTAGGCACATATTTTTCGAGACCAATCTGTACCATTTTGATTGTAGCTGGTGTGTTGACGCTTTTAAAAAGTTTGCATTCGGCATTTTTTCAAAAGCCAAAAGTTACTTAAGTAGGATTATTAGTAATGAACAACTCCTCTGAGTTTGAAGAAGTAGATCTTCTGGTTAAAAAGGCGCGTATTGCTCAAGAAAAATTTGAACGACAAGGATCACAGCAACTATTTGATTTGGCTTGCCAGGCGGTTGGTTGGGCACTTATGGAGCCTGAACACAATCAAAGGTTGGCAAAACTTGCTGTCAAAGAAACGGGACTAGGTAACGTTTCTGATAAAATTAAGAAAAATCATAATAAAACTTTGGGTCTTTTAAGAGATATAAAAGGAGTGAAATCTTTTGGACATGTCTCAGAAGACGAAGAATTGGGTTTGAGTTTGTACTTGAGGCCTAAAGGTGTTGTAGCTGCAATCGTACCCTCAACCAATCCTTTAGCCACTCCAGTCAATAATATTATTAACGCTTTGAAGTGCGGTAATTCTATAATTGTAGCCCCATCGCCGAAAGGGGTTCGACCATTGAGAGAGCTTTTATCCATCATTCATCATAACCTTTCGTTGATTGGAGTAGATCAGGATTTAGTCCAAATGGTTCCAATGCCTCCAACAAAAGGAAAAACTAACAGGCTCATGCAGCTCGCTGATATGCTTGTAGTCACAGGCTCGCAGAATAATGTAAAAGCGGGTTATTCCTCGGGTACTCCAGCACTGGGTGTTGGGCAAGGAAACGTTGTAACAATAATTGATGAAACAGCTGATATAGAAGACGCCGCCGCTAAAATATCTGTTTCTAAAACTTTTGATAATGCTACTTCGTGTTCATCCGAAAACTCGGTTATTACAATTGATACCGTTTATGAGGAAGTTGTTGGCTCACTTTGTTCTGAGGGAGGTCTCGTTCTTAGTGAGGAGGAGGGAAGCCGTCTTACGGACATTCACTGGAAAAATGGTAAAATGACCACGGATCTTCTGGCGCAAGATATTGATGTGATAATCGATAAAGTCGATTTGAAAGACCGTGCAAGTAAAGATACTAAATTTCTTATTTTCCCAACCAATAAAGCTGGAGCCACTGAGGTCGTTTGTGGCGAAAAAATGTCTCGTTTTTTAACATTATATAAGGTGAAGAACATTTCAGAGGCTATTGAATTAGCATTAAAAATACAAGAATATCAGGGTTCTGGACATTCAATCGGCATTCATACAAAAAACTATGAAAGAGCACATGAAATTGCTATGAAAGCCAAAACTTGCAGGGTAATTGTAAATCAGGCCCATTGCTTTGCTACTGGTGGTTTTTTTAATAATGGTCTTCCTTTTTCTCTCTCCATGGGATGTGGAAGCTGGGGCGGCAATTCAATAGATGGGAATCTTAATTGGGAGCATTTTGTCAATAAAGTCAGAGTTGTAAAAACAATAAAAGAAAATAAACCTGAGTTGATAGAAGTTTTTGGAGATTTTTGGAAGGAAACTTCCAAGTGAATGGCATCCAATCTCCGACAACAATTAGAGAACAAATTCAATTTAATAGCTATCATTATGGCGATCGCTCTTGGTTAATTTCACCGGAAATATCTCATCCAGTAAGTTTCCGTGAAGTTGAAGAAACTGTATTAAAAATAGGTCAAACCTTGTTGGAATCTGGTATCAAGCCTGGATCCAGCATCGCAATTGCGTCACCGAATAGTACGGCCTCTTGTTTAATGTTTATGGCCATTGTTTCTGCTGGTTTCGTTGCAGTCCCATTAAACTTAGTCGCTGGTGCCTCTATTTTAGCATACACTGTTGAACATGCGGAAGTTCAGCTGATATTTGTTGCTGAGGAGTGCAAGGAACTTATACATTTAGCGGTTAAAGAGAAGAAGAATGACATTAGTATGGTTCTTTTTGATCCTATTACTGGACCAGATTTAAATGCTATTCCCAAAGTTGAAAGCAAATTATCTGTAGAAAATAAAAGTCCAACATCCAATGATGTTGGTTTACTTATGTATACCTCGGGAACCACTGGTAAGCCAAAAGGCGTAATGCTGACCCATGCAAATTTACTTGCTGCTGGGAGATTTATCTCCACTGGTCATGAAATAGATGGAAAAGATAAGGGGCTGTGCGTTTTACCTATCTATCATATCAATGGGCTTTGCGTAACTGTAATGGGAACCATCGCTTCAGCGAGCACTTTAATTGTACCCAATAAATTCTCTGTAAATTCTTTTTGGAAAATTATATCAGATTTTAGATGCTCCTGGTTTTCTGCGGTGCCAACCCAGTTTTCTTATATTTTAAATAATGACGAAATTCCGGATGATATTTCTTCCCTACGCTTTGCACGATCTGCTTCTGCACCATTATCGCCAGATATCCATAGAAAATTTGAAGAACGGTTTAAAGTTCCTATTATTGAGACTATGGGGCTTACAGAAACGGGATCTCAAATTACGACAAACCCAATGCCACCTGGAATTCGTAAAATAGGTTCTCCTGGTATGGCTTATGGAAATAAGATCATGATCGGAGACAATCATTTTAATCCACTGCCAGCAGGTGAGACCGGCGAAATTTTGGTTCAGGGCGACAATGTCATGAAAGGATACTTCAAACAGCCCGACGAAACAAAAAAAACTATAGTCAATGATGGATGGCTTAGAACGGGTGATTTAGGTTACTTAGATGAAGATGGCTATGTTTTCGTATCCGGAAGAATAAAAGAATTAATAATAAAAGGCGGAGAGAACATTGCCCCAAGAGAAATAGACGAGGCACTTCTATCTCATATAAGCATACTCGAGGCCGCAGCTTTTGCTGTTCCCTGTAAAGATTATGGAGAAAGAGTTGAGGCTTGTATTCGTTTTAAAGAAAAGCATTCTGCTGACTTAACTGAAATCAAAAGCCATTGTGAAGAGCATGTTGGTAAATTTAAATCGCCAGACAAGATCCATGTACTAGATGATCTACCGAAAGGCCCCTCTGGAAAAGTACAACGTCTCAAATTATTTGAATTGATTTATGGTAGTTAAAATCAAAGATAATATTTGTAGGTTAAATACTTTGGTTTATTTTTTGAAATGAATAATGATATTTGGAATAATTTATTTCCGTCAAGTGATATTAGCATTCTTATTTTTATGCTTTTTGTTTTTTTTATATCTGGAATTGTTAAAGGTTTTCTGGGAATAGGCCTGCCTTCCGCAGCTATGGCTTTATTAACATTAGTAATTCCACCAGCACACGCAATCTCGTTACTTGTCATTCCTATATTATTCACAAATCTTACTCAATTCTCTCGTGCTAAACATAGGATGGAAGCAGTCAAAACTTATTGGCTATTTGCTATTGCAATCATAATTAGCATATTTTTGACGTCGCTCTTTTTGTCCAAATATCCAACCGGTCTTCTGACTATTTCAATTGGCTTTGCCATGATTATTGTGTCCTTGAATGGATTGATTGGCGTCACTGTTAAATTAAGCGATAGCCGTATTTGGCAATTAGGATTTGGCGTTTTGTCGGGCGTTTTGGGTGGTTTGAGTTCCATTTGGTCGCCAACGGTGGCAATTTATTTGATTGCGAGGAGAGTCGATAAAGACCGTTTTATTTCAGCGACTGGCTTCTTATTTTTGGCTGGTGCTGTTCCCTTAATTTTTGGTTTAATATTCGGTGGAATATTGACCAAAGAGGCAGCTATGCAGTCTATCTTTGGGCTAGTATTTGTCCTTGCTGGATTTAGAGTTGGGGAAATTTTACGGAATAAAACAACACAAAGCTGGTTTGAGAAGGCAGTTTTGATTGCTTTTGTATTTATGGGAGTACGACTGGTTGGGGTTGGTTTATTCTAATTTTCAGTTAGCTGTTTATCCAGCAGACGAGCTACGTGGATAGCATTTTTGTCTGTACCATCAGCTATTTGACTTCTGCATGATGTGCCATCCGCAATTAAAATAGCATCTTTCTCCGCCTGTCTTATTTGTGGGAGAAGATCTTTCTCAGCCATTTCTTTTGAAATTTTATAGGTTTCTTTTGAATATCCAAAAGCACCAGCCATTCCACAACAGCTTGTTTCAATTGTCTCTACTTCTAGGCCTTCGATCATTTTCAAAACATTTTCAACAGGCTGTAAAACATTAAATGCTT
Organism: Marinovum sp.; assembly: GCA_002691045.1. Taxonomy (GTDB): domain Bacteria; phylum Pseudomonadota; class Alphaproteobacteria; order Rhodobacterales; family Rhodobacteraceae; genus Salinivivens. Next base: position 16,317 of record NZGN01000015.1, on the reverse strand, counting down.
TCTGATGGCAGTGCCCATGAAGTAACGCTTTTGCTTCAAGAGGTTTCAAACTTAAATTCTTTTTATCTTTCGCTAAAAGCTCTTCAAAGGTTACAACGTTGTTAGAGACAAGTTTTGCTTCTTTAGATTTAATTAGGGAAGGAACTTCATCTTTTAGCGCTAAAAGGCAGGAGGGTTCCAAGCCCACAATCGGAATTTCTTCTTGGGCATAGGGTAAGTATGTGGCGATTAATCTTTCAGCGGCCATCCGTGCTTTGGCAACATTTCCAACAGCCAGGTGTGTTTTACCACAGCACAAAGCTTTCTGCTTTTTGTTAATTGGTTTTGGATAAAAGGGAGAATAGCCAGCATTTTTTAAAACTCTCACGGCACTGCGCAAATTCTCGGGCTCAAAATACCTATTAAACGTATCGATGAATAAAATGACCGGGTAGGGGCCTTCGGCGCTTGAAGGAATTTCGTTGTCTCGATACCAATCCCTCCTCCAACTTGGGAGATTTCTTTTTGATGAGAACCCAGTCAATTTTTCACCTAAATTTGAAAGAAATTTTGAAGAATTACGTAAATTTAGTATTTTGTTAAAGAATGCGGCGACTGGTGCATAATCAGGTAGAAAGGCGATTAGTTTTTCGTGAATTGATAATTTATTCTGTTTAGCTCTGAGAGCCATTACTTCTAATTTCATAGCTGACATATCGACACTGGCTGGACACTCACGCTTGCAGGCCTTGCAGGAAACACATAATTTCATAGTTTCTAACATTTCAGGCGATGTCATTGCATTTGGTCCCAGTTGACCTGACATCGCAAGCCTGAGGCTATTCGCTCTTCCACGGGTACTATCTTTTTCTTCACCTGTAATTCTAAAGGAAGGGCACATTACTCCACCCTGCAGCTTTCTACAGGCACCATTATTGTTGCACATTTCAACGGCTCCCTGAAAGCCATTTGAACTGCCTGACCAATTTGACCAATCTAACTCTGTTTTAAAATCACTTGCAGTGTACCCGGGCGAAAATCGAAACAAATGTCTGTCATCCATTTTAGCAGCATCAACGATCTTTCCCGGATTGAATATTCCATATGGATCCATCAGAGATTTCAATTCTCTGAAAGCATTCGTTAACTTTTCGCCAAACATAATTGGGTTAAACTCTGAGCGGGAAATTCCATCTCCATGTTCACCTGAGTGTGATCCATCAAATTTTTTCACAAGCTCAAATGCTTCTTCAGCAATCGCTCGCATTTTGATCACATCTTTGTTGCTTTTCATATTTAAAATTGGTCTCACGTGCAGGCATCCGACAGACGCATGTGCATACCATGTTCCAGACGTCTCATATTTTTCAAAAATATCATTTAACCCTTGAGTATAATCTGCCAAATTAGACAAAGGGACTGCGCAGTCTTCAACAAAAGATACAGGCTTAGCATCTGATTTCATTGACATCATAATGTTAAGCCCTGATTTTCTCATCTCGGAGATGCGATTTTGGGAATGAGTGTCTTCAAGAATAACTATATTGTCGTGTTTATTTTTTTCAGAGCTCTTGAGAAGATCTTGAAGATTATTTAGTTTTTTAAAATTTTCCTTCCATTCATCTTCCGCGAATTCTACCACTAAGATTGCATCTGGGTTGCCTTTTACAAAATCTTTAATTGTTTTAGAAAAAATAGGTATTGAACGAGCAAGCGAAATCATCGTGCTGTCGATAAGCTCTACTGCAATTGGATTAAGTTCAACTATTTGCTGAGCTGCATCCATCGCATCATAAAATGATGAAAAGTGGCATAAAGCCATGACCTTAGGCGGAGGTAAGGGTGATAATTTTAATTTGATCCCTGTTGAGTAAGCTAACGTTCCCTCCGAACCAACAATCAAATGCGAAAGGTTTACATCACTTTCTGTTCCAATACTGCCCGGCCTTGATGCAAGAGTATCGTTAAGTAGCGCATCTAAATTATATCCACCAACCCTTCTGAGAACTTTTGGAAATCGGGTTTTTATCTCATTTTTGTTTTTCTCAGCTATTGCCATTAATTTTGGGAATAAACTTTGCAAACCGCTTATATTTTTTTTTGAAAGCCCGAAATGTGCTTCTGATGCATCAGATAGGAGAGTATCTATTGAAATGACGTTATCTCTCATTATGCCATATCGAATTGATCTGCCACCGGCTGAATTATTACCTGCCATGCCCCCTATGGTTGCCCTGCTTGAAGTTGATACATCTACCGGAAACCAAAGTCCGTAAGGCTTTAAAAATCTATTTAATTCGTCTAAAACAACTCCAGGCTCGACAAGACATGTTTGATTTATTGCATCAACCTCAATTATTTTATTAAGATATTTACTATTATCTAAAACAATTGCTCGGTTGACCGTCTGACCATTTTGAGATGTGCCGCCACCTCTCGGTAATATCGGGATATTATACTCTTGGGAAAACTGAATAGTTTTCTTAATGTCTTCAATATTTTTTGGCAAAATCACTGCTTCTGGCATTATTTGATAAATAGAAGCATCGGTAGAATATCTTCCATTGTCGAATTTTCCATCTAGCAAATCCCCAGACAGAGAGTTTTTTAAAACTGAAATCTGCGATTTCATTTTGGTGTGCCAACTCTATATTGTAATAAGATATAATTTAGCATAACCGCGACTATTGAAAGTACAACTTTAATCATAATAATGCGGCGAAAAGAGTCAGAGGCTTGCTATTAATAAATTAACTGAATGGTGATTAAAAATGTCAAGAAAACATAAAACAGGACGGCACTTACTTCAAATTCCTGGACCATCTAATGTGCCAGATAGAATTTTGAGGGCTATGGATTTCCCTACTATTGATCACCGTAGTGAAGAGTTTTTTGACCTTGCGAAAAAATGTTTATCCGGGATCAAAGATATTTTTAAAACTAAAAGTCATGTAATAATTTACCCGGCATCAGGAACAGGTGCTTGGGAGGCCGCACTCGTTAATACTTTATCACCCGGTGACACATTATTGATGGTAGAAACAGGTCATTTTGCTAGCCTGTGGGTAAAGTTGGCAAAACGATTAGGGCTAAAGGCAGAACTAATTGAAACAAATTGGAGGAGAGGTGCGGATGCTGAAGAAATTTCTCAGAGACTTTCTTCAGATAAGACAGGTAAGATAAAGGCCGTCTGTATTGTTCATAATGAGACATCAACTGGCGCTATGTCTGATGTAGCTAGAGTTCGGAAAAGCATTGACGACACTGGACACAATGCCTTGCTTATGGTTGACACAATATCGTCTTTAGCATCTTCCGATTTTTGCCATGATGAATGGGGAGTAGACGTAACCGTATCAGGATCTCAAAAAGGATTAATGCTTCCTCCAGGTCTTTCATTCAATGCAATATCACAAAAGGCAATAGACGCCCATAAAACAGCGACATTACCTAGGTCCTATTGGGATTGGGGCGAACAAATTGAAGCAAATTCTGTAGGAGCGTTTCCATATACCCCAGCAACAAATTTGCTTTATGGACTTAATGAAGCCATTGCTATGCTTAAAGAGGAAGGTTTAGATAACGTTTTTTCTCGACACAAAAGACATGCAGAGGCCACACGATTAGCTGTTCAAACGTGGGGTTTAGAAGTTTTATGCGAGGAAAAAGAAGATTTTTCTAATACATTGACTGCAGTATTATTACCAGATGGTTATAACGCTGATGAGTTTAGATCTGTTGTATTAGATAACTTTAATATGTCATTGGGTAATGGTTTGTCACGATTGGCTGGTAAGGTCTTTCGAATAGGGCATTTGGGCGATTTTAACGATTTAATGTTGGTTGCTACTCTTAGCGGAATTGAAATGGGACTTTCTAAAAGTTCTATTCCACATCAGGTTGGAGGAACTCAGGCGGCAATGCAGTTTCTTAAGCAAAGTACGTAAATTTCAATGAATTCGAGTGTTGATTCGTTTGGAATGACAAAATTTTTCTTAATTTAAGATAGATTTTTACTGCCTTTTGGGGATAAGTTTTCATTTTTTGTGGACAATTAAATGTTTTTCTGTGGATATGTCATATTTTGTTTTGCTGGCCTGAATTATCGTGTCATGCTCTAATGTAGATAGAAACTGGGGGGTATTAGAAGTTAGTCGCTCAGAATGTCATCGCAAGATCGACAATCTAAGTGAAAAACGGACAAAACCAACTCTGGATCAATAAACTGTGATCGTCCACAACTCTCGAGTTGGATCGCAGGTAAAGGCAAACCAGACTTTTAGTGCGCAAGCATTATAAGAAAAGGGAGCGCCCAGCGTAACGTTAAACTTAGGTTGGCATTGCGCAAGGATGAGAAAGAGACAGTAGTTATCTGTGAAGGGGTAAATGTTTGAGAAATCACGCATTTGCCCCTTCTTCTTTTCGCGAGCCGTGGTTTTTCTAAATGGGGGGTATTTATGAAAGCCCACGGCTCGAGATCGTCCAAATTTGTCTTAACATAAAAAGATTTTTTAGCAACATCCAGTATTGAATTTGAATGAATATACTAAATATGCCATCATGAATGTATCAGATTAAATTGGACTATTTTATAATGCATCAATATACAATTTTGATACTTGCATTAATGATTATGCTAACAATTTTTGCTTTTCAGATGTTTTCAACTCATGGTTTTATGGGTTTTCAATTCTAAAAACAAATTAGTAACGGTTATTAAGTAATTGATAAACAGCATTTTTATAACAGGAGCTGGAGTTAGTAACGGTAGTGGAATCCCAACATTTAGGGGCAACGACGGGTTTTGGACAATAGGAAGTGTAAACTATACGCCACAGGAAATGGCTACTCAAAAAATGTACCGTGAAAATCCTTCTGAATTCTTACTCTGGTACTACAAAAGATTTGCATCTTATCGCCATGTCCAACCCAATGAAACTCATTTTTGGCTTTCTGACAAAAATCTAATTACTCAGAATATTGATGGGTTAGACGGAAAAGCTGGAAATAAAGAATACATCCCCATACATGGTCGGTTAGATAAAGTGACCGTCTTCCAGGATCAAGAAGATTTAGTGCCATTACATGATGCCCCATGGGATATCGTTTCCAAATCTGACATTAATTTAGATGACTATCAAAAATTAAAAATACTTCTACTGGATGTATTTAAAATTTCTCAGTATCCGCAAAAGGGATATTCTCTGAAGCCTTTTGTTCTTTTATTTGATGAATACTATACAAATCTATATCGAATGCATGAAGCAGAGCTTAAAATGAAGTTGGCGGAAAGATTTGTATTTATGGGTACGTCGTTTAGCGTAAACATCACCTCAATCGCATTACGATATGCTCTTCAAAAAAATGCTAAAATAGAAATTGTTGACCCTGAACCCATTGATCTTAATATCGATAAAATCAGGTATCACAAAATGACAGCAGGTGAATATGTCTCAAAATATTCATAAGCAAGATATACATTTTTTATAGTCGAAATAAGTCCATTCGCGGCATTAACCCAAGTAAATGTTTGCTATATTCATGCTGTGGATCATCAAATAATGTGTCTGTTTCAGCTATTTCACAAATTTTACCATTTTGCATTACAGCCACTCGATCACACATTTGTCTAATGACAGGCAAATCATGTGAAATGAACAACATGGTTAAACTTAATTCTTCTTGTAGATCTTTAAGCAAATTCAAAATATTTGCTTGAACCGAAACATCTAAAGCAGAGGTTGGTTCATCACAAATGAGAATTTCTGGCCTTGATGCCAGTGCCCTTGCAATCGAAATACGCTGTCTCTGACCTCCAGAAAATTCATGGGGATACTTTTTAAGCGCAGTCATTGGCATTCCAACAAATGATATTAAATCGTTTACCACCTTTGAGGTTTCGTTTGAATTTAAAGTTGACCGATGAAACCTGATTGGTTCAGAAATTATGTCCTCAACTGTCATTCTTGAATTAAGAGATGAATAAGGATCTTGAAAGATCATTTGCATCTTTCTTCTAATTAAAGAAGTTTTTGTTTTCTGATTACGTTGCAAAACATTGTGGCCAAAAATATCAATTTCACCTGACTTCGGCTGATATAAACCGGCAATTAAGCGAGCTAATGTACTTTTACCAGACCCACTTTCTCCGACTAATCCGAAGCTTTCACCAGTTTGGATTTGTAATGATACATTATCGACAGCTTTTAAAAATATTTGGTTTTTTCTAAACAATGCCTGCCGAATTGAAAATTCGATTGATAAATCTTTAACGGAAATAGCAGTTTTGTGTGCTTCAGAAGATTTGTTTTTAGACAGCCAGTGTTCACTCACATTTCCCAGTGTAACTTTTTCTTCAGATCCATCGATATAGTCAACAACAGTAAATCGATGAAGTTTTTGATCACCACTGGGAACCGCCGATATTAAACTTTTTGTGTAATCATGTTTTGGTTTTTGAAGAACCTGTTTTACTGTTCCCTGTTCCACAAGTCGGCCGTTGTACATGACCGCTACCCGATCAGCGATCTCAGCTATTACACCAATATCATGAGTGACGATGATAACCCCTAAATTACGAGCCTTACAAAGTGATTTGATAAGGTCTAAAATTTGCTTTTGAATTGATACATCGAGTGCAGTAGTAGGTTCATCTGCTATAATTAAATCTGGGTCACCGGCTAGTGCTAACGCAATCACAACTCGTTGACGCATTCCTCCAGAAAACTGGTGAGGATAAGCATTCAAACGTTGAGCCGGATCAGAAATCCCAACGGAGTTAAGAAGTTCAATTGATTTTTCTCTAGCTGAATTTCCGGAAATTTTTAATGTTTCAATTAGCGTCTCAGATAACTGCTTTCCTATAGTCATAAGCGGATTTAAGGAGGTTTGTGGGTCTTGAAAAATAGTTCCTATCTTTGCACCCCTGATCTTCCTCATATCCTCGTTAGATTTTTGATCTATTCGAATGCCATCGAAAATAATCTCGCCATCGGAAATATAGCCTGGGGGTTCAAGAAGATTAATTACAGAATTGCCAACAGTCGATTTGCCTGCGCCACTTTCGCCTACTAAACCAAGAACTTCTCCTTTTGCTACTGAAATCGATACTTTATTAACAGCCGCGACTTGTCCTCTTCTTGAAGGGAAATTTACACTGAGATTTTTGATTTCAAGTAAATGGCTCATCTTAATTTTGGATTGAGTGCATCTCGCATCCAATCTCCCAATAAATTCACTGAAAATACTAATATTATTAGTGCTATGGCTGGAAAAAATGTAATCCACCAAAGTCCTGAGAAAAGGAATTCGTTCCCAACCCGTATCAGAGTTCCAAGAGATGGAGTAGTCGGTGGGATCCCTTGTCCAAGAAAGCTTAAAGTTGCTTCTGCAATTATTGCTAGGGCAAGACCAATCGTTGCAATAACCAGCACGGGACGAAGTGTGTTTGGTAAAATATGGCGAAGAATAATTGTGAATTTAGGTAGCCCTATAAGCTTAGCAGCCTGAACATATTCTTTTTCAGCCTCTACCAAGGTGGCGCCGCGTGCAACACGGGCAAACTGAGGCCAGTCAGTAAGCCCAATGGCAACAATTACAACATAAATTGCAAATTCTTCGCGTAACTCAAGGGGCAGGGCGGCGCGGCCTATCCCATTTATCAATATGGCTACTAAAATCCCGGGGATCGTAAGCTGCACGTCAGCTATTCGCATTATAATTGTATCTGTTAAACCACCAAAATAGCCAGAAATGACGCCTAAGGTTACACCCAATAACATACCCAAGAAAACGGCAGCAATCCCAACAAGAATAGAAATACGTCCGCCATACAGAATAGTTGAAAGCATATCCCGGCCCTGATTGTCAGTACCAAGAAGGTAAGCTGGTGAACCTCCGTCTGCCCAAGCTGGAGGAAGTTTGCCATCCCAAAGAGATATTTGAGCCGGATCAAATGGGTTATAAGGAGCTATTATAGGGGCGGCAAACGCAGCAGTTATTGCAATGAAAGTAATGCTTGCTGCTATGATTGCTCCAGGTGTTGTAAAAAAAGAATAAACTATATCGTTATCTAAAAATCTTTGCCATCGAGAGCTTGATTTATTAGTCTCTGACAATTTATGAACCTCCACGCCGAATACGAGGATCTACAACAAAGTATAAGATATCAACTATTAGGTTTATAACAACAAACAACAACGCTACAAAAATTAGATAGGCGGCCATTATTGGGACATCTACAAAATCAACGGCCTGAATAAACATTAGTCCTGTTCCTGGCCACTGGAAAACTGTCTCTGTTATAACAGAGTATGCAATTAGTCCCCCTATGTTCAATCCAATAATAGTTATGACTGGAACAAGTGTATTTCGGAGCGCGTGACCAAAGTGGATTGCACGATTTGTCAAACCTCTTGCTCGTGCAAATTTAATATAGTCGGATCTCATGACCTCAAGCATTTCTGCTCTAACTAGTCGTAAAATCATTGTCAGTTGAAAAAGTGATAACGTTATTGCCGGTAATATTATCGATCTCCAGCCATCAATCGTGAGAAGAGATGTCTTCCAGCCACCAATTTCTATCACTCCTGCTCTACCAGAAGAGGGAAGCCATCTTAGATAGACGGCAAAGAGATAAATTAACCCAATACCAATAATAAAAGTTGGTAAGCTAACCCCAATTAGACTCACACTCATGATTATCTTGCTAACCCATGAATAACGTCGAATACCGGTAAAAACTCCCAAAATTATCCCTATAAAAACAGCAATGATAGCAGATGCAAAAACTAACTCTAATGTCGCAGGAAGTCTTTCTAAAATTAATTGGCTGACTGGCTGCTTTATACGGTAAGACAAGCCAAAGTCGCCTTGAGCAACATTAATCATAAACCTCTGATATTGAACTAAGATCGGATCATCTAATCCAAGTTGTTGTCTGATCTCAATTCTCTGCTCTCTGGTTGCATCCTGTCCAACCATATTATTGACAGGATCTCCAACGAAATTGAATAAAGAAAAACTAATGGCAGAAACAACCGCCATTACCAAAAGAGCCTGAGCTAACCGGTTAATTATAAAGTAAAACATGAAACCTGCTAATAAGGGGCGCCAACTTAGTGACGCCCCAATGTTGCTATAATTCTATTTAAAAACCACGTAACGCGGTCTCAAATGGTCGTCTGCAGCAATTGGCACATCGACATTGTCTTTCATACTCCATCCAAGTACTTGGTGATGGATAGGAAGATATGGCATCTCTTTCTTAATTATATGCCAAGCCTCGTCAATGAGAGCCGTACGCTTTGGAATATCAGTTTCGGTTTCAATTAACTTTGTAATTTCATTTACTCGAGCATTGTTATAACCGATACCGTTCCATGATCCCTCTCCTTCAAAAAGATAAGAGAATACATAGTGGCTGTCCAATGTAGACACGCCCCATCCTAACATATAAAAGTCAGAAATTCTTTTCTGGATCTTGGGAAAGTGCTGTGCTTTAGGAATGGCATCTAAATTCACCTTTACTCCAATTTTAGCTAGCATAGCGACCGCAGCTTGGCATATCTTTTCATCGTTATTATAACGATTATTAGGGCAGTCAAGTTGAACTTCAAATCCGTCTGCGTATCCAGCTTCAGCCATTAAACTTTTGGCTTTATCTAAATCAAAACCATACTGCTGATCTAATTCTGGAGTATTACCCAACACGCCTGGCGGTGTAATTATTCCAGTTGGGAAAGATAATCCGTCCATAACAACCCGTTGAATAGCGTCCTTATCAATAGCAAGATTAAAGGCTTCTCTCACCCTAATGTCTCTGAATGGGTTAGCTCCCTTAACATTTGAACTCCGCAGCTCGTCAAGGCTTTGGTCCATCCCAAAGAAAATAGAACGAACTTGAGCAACAGTTTTTGTCGTTAAACCTTCTGTAGCTTCAATCCGCTTTAAATCTTGAAGCGGTGCGTCTAATACAAAGTCAACCTCACCAGAGAGTAAGGCAGCCACACGTGTTGCAGCATTTTTGATTGGTCTGTATTCAATGCGATCAACATTGCCAGGGTACATGGAGTCGCCCCACCAATTTGGGTTCCGTTTAAGTACTGAAAGCTCTTCTGGTGCTCTGCTCATCAGCATGAACGGTCCCGTACCATTTGAGTTTCTTACGGAAAATGTTTCTTCTTCTGCAGCGAAATCTTGAGGCTTTTCAACACCATTAGCTTTTGCCCAACCACTATCCATTATGTACACATTCGTTAATGTGTTTGGCAGAATTGGGTTTGCGCCAGCGGTAACTAGTTTTACGGTGTAGTCATCAATTACTTCTATGCTAGATACTGTTTTTACTTGTTCTTTGTAGTCTGATGACTCTTCTAGCGCTCTATTAAATGAGAACACCACGTCTTCAGCAGTAAAGTCAGCACCGTCATGAAACGTCACGCCCTGCCGGAGTTTGAAAGTCCAACCATCAGGTGAAGCTGTCCAGCTTTCCGCTAATTCTGGAACAAGGTTCATTTCAATATCACGAGCAACAAGTGCTTCATAGATTTGGCCATTAAACGCTATTGTTGGGCTTTCATTCTGAGAATGCGGGTCCATCGTCAAAGCGTCACCCTGGCTGGTCCATCGAAGGACGTTTTCAGCATTAGCCGTCGTCGCCATTATTAATGCAACTGAAGACAGCTTTGCTAGTTTGCAAAAATTCATATCTACCTCCTTGTTTGTATCATCACAAGAGGCTAGGCCTGATAGCTTTTAGTGTCTATAGTTTTTTTTATATTCTTACTTAAATTTAACAAAAAAAGGATTTTTGAATGTCCACTCTCGAAAAGGCAATCCAGAATTCAAGAAATTCTTTTACTAATGGAGAATTTATTCAGCGATTGAGTAGCCTCATAAGGATTGTTACTGATAGTAAAGAGCCTGTTTCTGCTACAATATTGAGGGAATATTATACTAAAGGTCTCTTTAAAATTTTTGAAGAATTAGGAATTAAATCGGAAATAATTGACAATCCAGTAAATGATAAACCGCCTTTTCTTATTGGAACTCGAATAGAGTCATCAGAATATAAAACAATACTCTTTTATGGCCATGGTGATACTGTTCCACTTCAAAAAGGCGACTGGTATGAAGGTATCAACCCTAATGAATTGAAAGTCATTGATGATAAAATCTATGGAAGAGGTATTGCTGATAATAAGGGGCAACATTTCATAAATCTAATGGCTCTTTTATCAGTTTTGAAAACCAAAAAAAAATTAGGATTCAATCTAAAGATTATCTTTGAAATGGGAGAAGAAATTGGGTCTCCTGGACTGTTTGAGCTGTGCGAGTTGTATAAAGAAGACTTAAAATCCGACGTTCTAATAGCTTCTGATGGACCAAGAGTTTCTGTCGATGTTCCTACTATCTTTTTGGGTTCCAGAGGAGCAGTAAATTTTGAACTTGAAGTTAAATACCGCTCAGGTGCTCATCATTCTGGAAATTGGGGAGGGGTTTTAAGAGATCCAGCAATCAGACTTTCTCATGCTCTTTCTATGATTACAGATAAAAACGGAGAAATATTGATCGATCAGTGGAAACCAAATTCTCTTACGTCTGAAGTCAAAAGCAGGCTAAAAGATCTACCGGCTACTATTTCTGAAAAATTAGATATCGATGAAAATTGGGGTGAACCTGGCTTAACTCCAAATGAAAAGTTGTTTGGTTGGAATTCATTTTCAATACTTGCTATTAAATCGGGAGATATTGATGTACCTGTCAATGCTATTCAACCCTCAGCAAAAGCACTCTGTCAACTCCGGTTTGTTGTGGGAACAGAACCATTGAAAATTATTTCATCTTTACGTAAACATCTCGATGAGTTCGGATTTACTGACGTAGAAATCATCACAGAAAATGCTATTAATTTTGAGGCATCTAGGACTGATTTGAGCAGTAATTGGTTGAAAAAAGTTGAACAAATTTTGCAGAATTTTTATGGAGACCAAATACACGTCATCCCAAATCTTGCAGGATCTTTACCTAATAATTGTTTTACCGATATTTTAAAAATTCCAACTATTTGGATACCTCATTCGTATAAAGAGTGTTCTCAGCACGCTCCCAATGAACATTTACCAATAGCGTTGCTTGAACAATCTTTATTACTAATGACTGACTTATACTGGAATCTAGGAGAGTAGAAAGATAACTAAATCAGTTATTTATAATATTTTCTTTACGTGAGAGCCTTGACAGAACTTCTGGCCCTTTGTCGTTAAGGATCACAATTTCTTCCAATCTTATTCCAAATTTCCCTGGAATGTATATTCCTGGTTCAATTGAGAATACCATTCCTGGCTCTAGAATAGTGTCAGAGGTTGCTGTTATGTAGGGCGGTTCATGTATTTCACTACCAAGTCCATGACCAGTTCGATGAATAAAGTATTGCCCAAAACCTGCTTTAGTAATTACATCCCGAGCTGCCTTATCTACATTTTTTGCTACTTCACCGGGCTTAGCTGCCTCTAAAGCGGCACAAACAGCGTCTTCTACAATTTGATGTATCATTTTATAGTCGCCTGGAGGAGAATCGAGAATAGCCATCCGGGTAATATCTGAAGCATAACCTTTAAATTTACCTCCAAGATCAATCACGACGACATCGCCATCATTTAATACTCCTGATCCTGTTTGATGATGAGGAAATGCACTATTGGGACCTGATGCAACAATAGAAAACTGAGGCTGCGCTCCTTGTTCTGAGAAACTAGATTGAATTACTGAAGCGACTGCGTCTTCGGTCATTCCGGACTGAATCTCACTTAATGCATTTTGCATAGCAGTGTCGGCTTGATTTGCATTCTCTCGTAGGATGTTTTGTTCACTTTTATCCTTAATCATTCTTAATTTGCCGATAGTGGATGCTGTAAAGGCTCTGGAGGCGTTTAAAACTTTATCTTGAATAAGTGCTGCATGATCTGCTCGCATTGTTTCGTCTATCACTATCGACCTGGAAGAAAATCCTTTCAGATCTGTCAGTAAGTTATCCAGTGCAGATGTTGGACCTGTTGCATCTGACCAAGTATAGAAGCGAATATCCGTTTGTTGTCGCGCACTTTCTGCTTCAAGTTCTGGCATTAAAAAGCCTAAACCTGTTTGAGTTAAAAGAAATATTAACGGACGTTCGTCGGCATGAGGGTTTACGCCGAGAAGCCAATTGAGGTTTGCCCCTGGTGCTAAAGCGATTAAATCTACCGTTTTTTCTTTCATTTGCTGACGAAGTTTGTCTATTTTGTCCATTTTCTTTTCCTATATTAATCAATGGGTTAAATACCTAAGGCTTGCCCATCCTTTCTAGGATCTGAGCCAGCGATATAACTCCCATTTTCTAATTTTTTTATGATCTGGGCGCCACCAAACCCAAAAGAGTTATCATAACCTTCAATTTTTATATGATGACCCATTTCACTTAGGGATTTAATAGTTTTGGGTGGCATCGATTTTTCAACAGCTAATTGCTGACCGTGATCAAACCGCCAGCGAGGCGCGTCAATCGCTGTTTGGGGGTCTTGACCCCAGAGCTCTGTTCTTAAAATTAATTGTATATGACCTTGAGCCTGCATAGGACCTCCCATTACGCCAAAGCTCATCAATGGAAGTGTGTCTTTCATCAAAAACCCTGGAATAATAGTATGAAATGGTCTCTTTTTGGGTCCAACGAAATTTGCAGAATTAGGATCTAACGAAAAACCTGCACCACGATTTTGCAAGTGAATTCCAGTACCTGGAACACAAACACCAGATCCAAATCCAGCATAATTAGATTGAATAAAAGATACCATTAGTCCTGATTTGTCAGCAGCCGTTACATAGACAGTTCCTCCACTTTTTGGTGACCCAGATTTAAAATTTTGCGACTTATTAGGATCTATCAATTTTGCTCGTTTTTGTAGATAGTTTTCCTGTAAAAGATCCTTGGCAGTAATTTCGTTCATATTTGAAGGATCAGATACATAAGCCTCCACATCAGCAAGACACAACTTAATTGCCTCAATTTGTAAATGTATTGCGCTAGGATGGTCTGGCGTTAAACTTTTAAGGTCCGTATGTTCAAGTATTCCTAATGCCATCAAAGCCGCAATACCTTGAGTGTTTGGAGGAATCTCATGGAGTGAAAAATTTTCAAATTCTTGGGAAATAGTACCACACCATTCATTCTCATGCTTTTTCAAATCATTTAGTGTTAGAGCCGCTTCATTTTCAATAGCGCATCGTTCTATTGATTCTCCTAGTTCTCCTTCGTAAAAGGCTTTTGTTTTTGTTTCGGCAATAAGAGTAAGCGACCTCCCAAGATCTTTGTTGATAAAAACCTCTCCAGAAAAGGGAGCCTTGTTGTTTCGCATGAAATTTTCCGCAAAACCGACTTCATTCTTCAATTCTTCCGCTCCAATTTTCCATAGTCTTGATATTATTGGCGATACGGGAAAGCCCCCGTTTGCATAGTTTATTGCGGGTTCAAATAAATCATCAAAGGGCAAGAAACCAAATTTTTCAGAAAGCGTAATCCAACTGGAAACAGCGCCTGGAACGGTTACGCTCTCCCAGCCACGAAATGGCATTTTTTCCAAATTACTAAATCTGTCTGAGGTCCAACTGGCAGGTGACTTGCCAGAGGCATTAAGACCATGCAGTTTTTCGCCATCCCAAATAACGGCAAAGGCGTCTGAACCTAAGCCACAACCAGTAGGCTCAACAACGGTCAGAGTTATAGCTGATGCAATGGCAGCGTCTATCGCATTTCCACCTTTTGCTAACATTTGTATTCCTGCTTGTGCAGCTAGTGGATGACTTGTTGCAACTATATTTTGTGCGAGCACGGGTGACCGTCGGGAGCTATACAAAGGCTGAGTAGGCGGATAAATTATATTCATTATTTTGGCTTTTTTTAAATAAACTTAGGTGGTAAGCAATATTTAGTATTTGCTTGAATTAAAAATCATTTTTGACTGCAATGTCTATTGATTTTCTTAGTATTATTTTTTTAACTTAAATCTTGGCACCATATATGGAACATTCGACTTATAGTCGACGAACTTTTGACCAAACCTTTTTTCAAATCGTTTTTCTTTAAACTTCGGTGCAGAATAGCAATAAAAAGTAAAAATACTGGCAATTAACCACTGATCTAACGTCCAGATAGGCGTTGTCCAAGTCGTCAAAGCGAATGCAAGGTAAATTGGTTGTCTGATATATTTAAATAACCCGATAGTTGGCATATCTGGAAACTTGGGCGCTTTATTTTGGGCTAAAGACATCCAGCCTAGCGCACCAGATTGTAATTCCGCTCCAGCATCTAAGCTAGCCCATATAAGCAATAACCAAGAGCTTCCGTAAAGGATGCACATTAGTATATAAGTACTTCCTGCTGGCTCCCAAATAATGATGTTTGACGGTGTCCAAAAACAAAACAACAAAAATAATTGAATAGAGGCCAGCAAGGCAAATGTAGTGGAAGATAATATTTTCGAGAACTCTTTTGGTGCAAAATAAAGGAGATAACTGCTTCCCTTGGAAGATAAAAGAAACGAGTGTGCTAAAGGAAATTGAATCAACAAAATTAAATTAGAGATGTATGACCAAGGGTAAGGTACTTTTCCAAAGGATTGGGTCATTCCCCAAAACATTGCCAAGATCATTGATAAAACAGATACGCTAAAAATCACGTGGCAAACTAATCCATACATAAAAGCAACAATCCAACGCCTTGATAGTTCGAAAGAAAAAATCGCTCTACCAGTTAGGGCAAAAAACTCAAGCAAGGGATCAATTATCGATTTTCTCATTGTGTAAAATTAGATTTCCATAAAGTAATTTAACCGAGGCAGTAAGTCGCAACCTTGGAAAAAAACTTAATTTAAGCCCATCGTTTGTATTCAAATGTTTTTAATTTTGATTTTTCAATACAATGACCTAGGTTTTGTTTAATTTAAATTTATATTTGAGGCTATATAATGTTAGCAGACAATCTTCTACCAGTTGTTATGCAACTTTGTTATTTTTTAGGGCATCGGAATGAAAATGAGGCGAAATCTTTTGGTATTAGCAAAGACTGGCTAAGCCATGAAAATAAAGATCTAAAGACAACAAAAAGCGGTGAGCTATTAGCGTTGTCACTTCTAAGTCAAAATGGAACTAGATCTTCATATAACTCGTTTTGATTAAGTTGTTTAATGTTGTTTGAGGAACGGGTGTTTTGTATGTCCAAAGAAAAAGAAAAAATGTTAGATTGGTACCGTATCATCACGCTCATGGAGAAGAGCCTTCTAGTCGTTATCGCTTTTTTGACAGCTT
>NZGN01000071.1:0-38341 GCA_002691045.1 Marinovum sp. | reverse complement strand
CAGTAATGTCACGTATCGGACGTTCCATAAGAGTTTTTCTAGTCGATTTTTCATTTCCTAAAAGTAGCTAATTTATCTTTATTATGAGTTAGACTCTTTTTACTAGAGCGAAGGTACTCGGATAAAGAAGATCTTAAGATTCCAATAAAAAAGCAACTTGACTTTAGAGGAGCTTACTAGCAGCCCCAATTGATCTGTTTTCGAAACAGAACTTAGAATTTTTAGATTATTTTAATTGGATCAACTAAAAAAATATTTCAAAAAAAAAATTATTTTGAGGGATAATTATAGCCCTGATTGACTTGTTTTCGAAAAAAACTTGACATTTTTTTGTCTTCCAATTATATCTACATCTAAAACTTCTCATTCGATTTAAAGATCTAATTGAACAAATAATGAATTAGAATATAAGATTAAATTAAAATACAAAAAGAGGATTCAATTCAAGTTCACTCAATTGTTTTTATAATTCAAGAACTAAGATGGTATTTATTTCCTCGATTTCACTTTCTTCCAAATTGACTTTTAGCCCATCACTTAATAATTCATAATTTACATTGTTTGCTGAATTAAAATATTTCAGGCTATTTATTTTTGGCTTAAAATTCTCGATATGGTAAGTTTTTTTATTTTTCAATAAATGTATGTAGACTGTATTTCCTGATTCTGTTGATGCAATTTCATCTGTTGTTTTTATTGGTCCACCTCTTGTGTTATATATGGTCTTTCCATAAATTTTAAGCCAATCACCAACATCTTTTAAAACTGAAATATGTTCTTTTTGAATTCTGCCATTAGGCATCGGTCCAACATTCAATAATAAATTACTATTATAACCTGCTGCTTTTACTAAATACTGGATTATTTTTTTCTTTGACTTATGTTTATCATCCTTAAGATTAAAGCCCCAAGTTCCATTTATAGTTACACAAACCTCTAACGGTAATTCACCTATATCATCAGCTTTTGTCGCAAAAGTCTTCGTTTCCCTTCCTGGTAGATCTTTCTCAAACATTTGAAAATCTTCTCCTGGGTTTGGAGCCAAGTGATGATTACTACCAATTAATGCCTGAGGCTGTAAATTGTGTATCAAACTATATATCTCATCAAGCCTAAAATCCATTTTTTTGTTAATAAGTTCTCTTTTACCGTTGTCATTAATTTTAAATTCAAATTGATCCCATTCTCCATCAAACCAAATTCCAGCAATTTCTCCATAATTTGTTAAAAGTTCGCTTAACTGTGATTTCATAAAATCTATGTAGTCATTCCAGTCACCCTCTTTCCTTCCTTCAATTCCAAGTCCAGTTTTTCCTCTTGGAAAATAATCATCCCGATACCAATCAAGTTGAGAGTAGTAAAAGAAGATTTTTAAGCCATGTCGATTACATGCGTCTGTTAACATTTTTAGAATATCTTTACCATAGGGTGTTTTTTCTACAATATTAAATTCCGATGCCTTTGACTCGAACATTGAAAAACCATCATGATGTCTAGTTGTTACTGTTATATATTTCATACCAGCATTTTTTGCCATCAAAACCCATTCATCGGCATTAAAGTAGGTCGGATTAAAAAAAGTAGCTAGTTTTTCATATTCTTCAATAGAAATGTTTTGTTTATGCATAACCCATTCGCCATCCCCTAGAACACTATATATCCCCCAGTGAATAAATAGTCCGAACTTAGCATCCTGGAACCATTTTCTTGCCACTAAATTATCTTCGGAGGGAACATAATCTTGTTGGCTAAAGCACAATGATGAGAAAAGAATTAAAAAGTAAAACTTTTTCATTAAATCATTTATTATACACTACAATTATATGTTAGAATTAATCATTCATAAAAAAAGGTTTTTCTAAAAATCTTAATAATGGGGTATGTTCTTTTTATATTCACTAATGTTTAATGATAAAAAATTAACCAATGATTTCATTATTTTAGTTTAGTATTCTTAATTCAATGAAAACTAATAAAATTCTTAAGATTAATCCAAAAGACAATATTGTTGTCGCTTTGGTTGATCTTAAGCGTGGCACATATGTAACTGTAGATAAGCGATCTTTCAAATTAGTGTCTGATGTAAAGGAAAAACATAAATTTAGTTCTCAAGATTTTACAATCGGAGATAAAATTTATATGTACGGAGTAGTTGTAGGAAAAGCTAAAAAAACAATTAAACAGGGTGAAATAATAAATACACAAAATATAATCCACGAAACACAAGATTATTCGATCTCAACTAGGAGTAATCGTACTCATTGGGTAACCCCAAATCTCGATTCATTTTCGAATCAAACTTTTTTAGGTTACAAAAGAAAAGATGAACAATATGGCACTGAAAACAATTGGCTTGTTATTCCATTGGTATTTTGCCAAAATCGAAACGTAGAAGTAATCAAGGAAAATTTATTAAAAGGTCTTGGATACGAATCAAATGGTAACAATTTATTTAATATCGATAAGTTAATATCAAAATTTAAATCGGGAGTTTCAGAAAAAAAATTACTAGAAACAGATTTGATTATAAAGAATAGAAAAAAGAAAAGTAATCCATTATTCCCCAATGTAGATGGTATTCACTTTTTGACTCATGAAGGAGGCTGTGGAGGTTCAACTTCAGACTCAATTACATTGTGCAACTTAATAGCCGGTTACATTAATAATCCTAATGTTGGAGGAGCGACAATACTTAGCTTGGGTTGTCAACACGCACAAATCAGTATGTTAAAGCATTCTATTAAGAAAATTGCTCCCAACTCGGACAAACCTGTTTTTTTCTTAGAACAACAACAAAGTGACTCTGAGCCAGAGTTTATTTCTGAAGCAATCAAAAGGACATTTGTTGGGTTAATTGAAGCAAATCGTACTCCTAGGACTCCTGCTCCCTTGCGTAAATTAAGAATTGGATTGGAGTGTGGTGGGTCTGATGGTTTTTCAGGAATATCTGCAAATCCTACACTTGGATATGTGTCTGATGTGATTGTTGGATTGGGAGGGTCTGCTATTCTTTCGGAGTTTCCTGAGCTCAATGGTGTTGAACAAGAGCTTATTAATCGCTGTAAGAAAGTTGAACATGCTAAGAAGTTTTATCAATTAATGACAGATTACAATACAAAAGCGACTGCATTAGGTTCTGGCTTTTATGCGAATCCATCCCCTGGAAATATAAAAGATGGATTAATTACTGATGCTATAAAATCAGCGGGTGCTGCAAAAAAAGGTGGCTCATCTCCAATTGTAGACGTTTTAGACTATACAGAGCAAATTTCAAATACTGGACTAAACCTATTATGTACGCCAGGAAATGATGTAGAATCAACTACTGGTCTTGCGGGTTCTGGAGCTAATATTATTTTATTTACTACTGGCCTTGGAACACCAACTGGAAACCCAGCAGTTCCTGTTGTGAAAGTGTCTTCAAATACGAGGGTTTATCAAAAAATGAGAGATATCATAGACTTTAATACTGGCGGAATTATTGATGGTAGTGAAACGATTGAGAGTTGTGGAAAAAAATTATTATCATATATTGTTGAGGTTGCTAGCGGAAAAGTTGAGGTGAACGCTAGAAGGCTTGGTCAAGATGATTTTATTCCTTGGAAAAGAGGTCTTTCTCTATGAACGTTATGATTATGGAACCAAAATTTTCGTTAAATAATAAAGTAAGTTTGATTACCGGTGGTGGCAGTGGCATTGGCAAAGCAATCGCAAAAACTTTCGCAATGCAAGGATCGTATGTCTATGTTCTTGACTACAATGAAAAAGCAGCCGCTGAGGTGGTTCTCGAAATTAATAATCAGGGATATAAATCCAAAGCATATAAATGTGATGTCTCAAAATCAGAAGAGGTATCAACTGTAATAGAGAAAATTTCACAACAATCATCGATTGACATTTTAGTAAACAATGCTGGAATCGCTCATGTAGGAAATATTGAAATGTGTGAAGAAGAAGACATGGATAGACTTTACAATATCAATATTAAAGGGGTTTTTAATTGCTTAAAAGCTTGTATTCCACTTATGAAAAATAATGGTGGAGGCGTGGTTTTGAATTTAGCCTCTATCGCATCTTCTGTTGGAATATCAGACCGTTTTGCATATTCAATGACTAAAGGTGCTGTATTGACAATGACTTACGCAATTGCTAAAGATTACATCGAATATAATATCCGTTGTAATTGTATTTCACCAGCTCGAGTTCACACTCCTTTTGTAGATGGATTTATAAAGAAAAATTTTCCTGGTAAAGAGGATGAAATTTTTGAAAAACTTTCAAAAACACAACCCATTGGTCGTATGGGAAAGCCACAAGAAATAGCAGATTTGGCATTGTTTTTATGTAGTGATGAGGCGAGTTTTATTACAGGATCAGACTATGGAATTGATGGCGGGTTTATAACACTTAATTCAAAATAAATTTATTATGAAACTTATTCGATTTGGAGAAACTAATAAAGAAAAACCAGGTGTAATTTTATCAAATGGGAAAAAAATAGATGTTTCAAATTATGTAACAGATTACGATGAAAACTTTTTTGGAAATGATGGAATTCAGAAATTAGGAGATTGGTTGTCAAAAAATCAAGATTCTTGCCCAGAAATTAATGATGATGTCCGATTGGGACCTCCATTGAGTCGTCCTTCAAAAATAGTTTGTGTCGGACTTAACTATGCGAAGCATGCTGCTGAAAGTGGTATGGATATTCCCGAAGAACCCGTCCTTTTTTTTAAATCTACTTCATCAATAGTTGGGCCCTTTGACCCGATTGTAATTCCTAAGGGAAGTGAAAAAACAGATTGGGAGGTAGAATTAGCTGTTGTAATTGGTAAGAAGGCGTCATATGTTTCCGAAGCAGATGCACTACGGCACGTAGCAGGTTATGTGTTGCACAACGATGTAAGTGAACGTGCATTTCAATTGGAAAAATCAGGTCAATGGGTAAAGGGAAAAAGCTGTGATACTTTTGCTCCACTGGGTCCATTTATCGCAACTCCAGATGAAATTAAAAATCCCAATGACTTAAATCTTTGGTTAAAGCTCAATGGAGAAATAATGCAAGATAGTAGTACATCAGATTTCATATTCAATATTCAAGAAGTCGTTAGCTACATCAGTCAATTTATGACCTTACTTCCTGGAGATGTTATTTCAACAGGAACACCCTTTGGAGTTGGATTGGGTTTAAATCCTCCCCGATACCTTAAAGAAGGCGATGTTGTCGAATTGGGAATTGACGGATTAGGTATTGCAAGACAATCATGTAAAGCATATAAATGATAATTGATAGTCATCAGCATTTTTGGAAATATAATCCCATTAGGGATGCATGGATTGACGATTCGATGTCTGTAATCCGAAAGGATTTCCTTCCAAAAGATTTGGAATCTGTCCTTCAAAAAAATGAGGTTGATGGATGTATAGCAGTTCAAGCTGATCAGTCGGAAGAAGAAACGAATTTCCTGTTAGAATGTGCTTTGGAAAACGAATTCATCAAAGGAGTAGTTGGCTGGGTAGATTTAACAGATGAACAAGTAGAAACCCGACTGGCGCATTTTGCTAGCAACCCTTTGTTTAAAGGAGTTCGTCACATTGTTCAAGCAGAAAAGGAAGACTATCTGCTTCGCAAAGATGTTCAAAATGGCATCAGTAAACTTGCTGAGCACAATCTAACTTTTGATATACTTGTTTTTCCGCATCAACTAGCTGCAGCAGTTCAAATGGTTGAAAAATTCCCGAAACAACAATTTATTTTGGATCACATTGCCAAACCAAATATTTCAGCTCCAATGGATAAAGAATGGAAGGAAAATATATCTGCCTTATCCAAGTTTGAAAATGTGAGTTGTAAAATTTCAGGTATGGTAACCGAAACCAAGAACTTTATATTTAATGATTCTGATTTCAATCCTTTTCTAGACGTTGTTTTTGAGTCTTTTGGTTCCCATCGTCTTATGTATGGTTCCGACTGGCCTGTTTGCCTACTTGCAGCTGATTACAACAAAGTCTTTACAATAATTCATGATTATCTTGAGAGACATTTATCATCTTCTAAAGATCAAGTTTTGGGTATAAACGCTGTTAATATATACAATTTGTAATATGGATTTGGGATTAAAAGACAAAGTAATCATCGTCACAGGAGGTTCTAAAGGGATTGGGGAAGGAATTGTTTCAATGTTAGTTGAAGAAAGTGCAATACCTGTAATAATCGGAAGGAATAAAGAAAGCATATCAGCCGTAATTGAAAAGTTCAGAAAGACTGGAAAGAATATAGGTTATGCCTTTGCTGAACTTACAGTACCAGAGCAATGTGAACAAGCTGTAAAAGATGTCATTCAAGAATATGGTCGCATTGATGGACTCGTAAACAACGCTGGAGTGAACGATGGCGTTGGATTAGAAAATGGAAATCATATGGATTTTATTGAGTCCATTAACCGCAATCTAACGCATTACTACATCATGGCTCAACTTGTTTTGCCAGAGCTAAAGAGGAACAAAGGGTCAATTGTGAATATAGGCTCTAAAGTCGCTGTGACTGGGCAAGGCGGCACTTCAGGGTATGCTGCTGCCAATGGGGGAAGAAATGCACTTACAAGGGAGTGGGCAGTTGAACTTTTACCATATTCTGTAAGAGTAAATTGTGTAGTTGTAGCAGAGTGCTTTACACCACTTTATGAGAAATGGATCCAAACATTCGAAAACCCAAAAGAGAAATTAATTTCAATTACGAACAACATCCCTTTTGAAAAACGAATGACAACTACAGCGGAAATCGCAAGTTCAGTAGTTTTCTTGCTTTCTGACCGATCATCACATACAACAGGTCAAATCATATTTGTTGATGGTGGGTATACCCATTTAGATAGAGCCATAGAAGATAAAGCTTAGATATATGAAGAAATACTGTCTGGCATTGGATTTACAAAACGACAAAGAAAAAATTTCTGCTTATATAAAGTATCACCAAAAAGTATGGCCAGAAATCAATCAAAGTATTCGCGAATCTGGGATTCGTCAAGCTGAGATATTCAATACCCGAGATAGACTTTTTATGATTTTAGAGGTTGATGATACATTTTCTTTTGAGAAAAAAGCAAAATTAGATGCGGACAATCCCAAAGTTCAAGAATGGGAAAAACTAATGTGGGAATTTCAGAAGGCATTGCCCGATACGCCCCCTAGTACGAAATGGGTGTTGATGGATAAAATCTATGATTTAAATAAAAATGAATGAAATCAGAAATAAATTATAAATATCCCTCTGTGCCAGATCTTAGAGCACGTGCTAAACGAAAAATTCCAAAATTTGCTTTTGAATATTTAGATGGAGGATGTAACGATGATGTAAACCTTAAAAAAAATACAGATCGGATTCGAGCCGTAGAACTCAAGCCAAAATATTTAGTTGACTATACCCCACCCAGCTTAAAAACGAAACTTTTTGGACATACTTACGACGCACCCTTCGGTATTTCGCCAGTTGGCTTGCAAGGTCTGATGTGGCCCAAGTCACCTGAGATACTTGCTAAGGCTGCATTTGATCATAATATCCCTTTTGTATTAAGTACCGTAACCACAGCTAGCATTGAAAAAATTGCAAAAATTACGGAAGGTAATGCATGGTTTCAACTATATCACCCGGCAGAGGAACAAGTTACCAAAGACATTTTGAAGCGCGCCGAAGTAGCTGGGTGCCCCGTATTGATTATCCTTGCTGATGTCCCTTCTTTTGGTTATCGCCCGAGAGATATTCGTAATGGTTTGTCCATGCCCCCTAAAATGACTTTGACCAATATTATTAATGCAGCTAAAAGACCCCATTGGGCATTGCAAACCCTAGTTCATGGTCAACCAAGTTTCGAGTTACTCAAACCTTATATGTCAAAAAACTTAAACTTAAAACAGCTTGGTAAATTTATGGATGCTACTTTTTCAGGTCGTTTAAATGAAGAAAAAATTAAAAAGATTCGTGATCTATGGAAAGGTAAATTAGTGCTTAAAGGAGCTGAGTCTTCTCAAGATGTAGAAAAAGCGTATCGACTGGGCTTAGACGGAGTCATTATTTCCAATCATGGCGGACGTCAAGTTGACGTCGGTCAGGCTACTGTAGATTCATTGAAAGATATTGCACCACATTACAAAGACAAGTTGACTGTGATGATGGACAGCGGTATTCGTGGTGGGGCTGATGTGGCGCGAGTCATGGCTTGTGGTGCTGATTTTAGTTTTTTAGGCCGTACTTTTATGTATGGTGTTTCTGCTCTTGGAAAAAAAGGGGGTCACCATACAGTTTCGATGCTAAAAACACAATTGACTCAAGTGATGGAGCAGCTAAGTTGCGCACAAATCAATGATTTACAAAGTAAACGAATTCAAAAAAATGACTAAATAACATATTTTAATGAAAACATCTAACGCTATTGCTGTTGTCCCAAAAAAAGTGCTTGTTCCGTTTATATTGTTAACCTCATTGTTTGCCCTCTGGGGCTTTGCCAATGCGGTAACCGACCCAATGGTTCAGGCCTTTAAAAAAGTATTGGAGTTATCAAATTCACAAGCAGCTTGGGTGCAAATGGCATTTTATGGCGGGTATTTTTGCATGGCACTTCCTGCGGCCTTGTTTATGCGAAAATACTCCTATAAGGTTGGTATTTTAATCGGTCTGGCTTTATATGCAACAGGTGCACTTCTTTTTTATCCAGCAGCCATCACAGAAGAATTCTGGTTTTTCTGCATGGGTTTATACATATTGACTTTTGGATTGGCTTTTTTGGAAACCGCAGCAAATCCATATGCTTTGGCTATGGGTGCTAAAGAAACCGCCACACAACGGCTAAATTTAGCACAAGCATTTAATCCATTAGGCTTAATTCTTGGATTGTTTGTAGCGCAACAGTATGTTTTAAAAAAACTGCAATCGGACGATATTACAGATTTTAGTGCACTCGATGAGGTTTCCAAAACACTAATAAAGACAACCGATTTAATGGTCATTCGTGACCCTTATGTTATACTCGGATTAGTTATTTTGGGAGTATTGATTTTATTTTCGGTAAGTAAAATGCCTCATTCTAAGAGTGAGGACATGCATGGTAACATCGGCGACACCTTTTTAAATCTCTTTAAAAACAAAACCTACAGTCAAGGAGTCCTGGCACAGATTTTTTATGTTGGGGCACAAATCATGTGCTGGACCTATATCTATCAATACGCTGAAGGGATAGGAATGGACAGTGTAACAGCAGGATATTACCAAATGGCTGCGTTCGTTCTCTTTACAATAGGACGTGCTTTTGGTACTTACTTACTCCGCTTTATAAATGCAGGTAAATTATTGATGCTATTCGCATTTTTTGCGATCGGATGTACCATGGGTGTTGTAGTTATCAATAATATTTTGGGACTGTACTGCTTGGTTGGCGTCTCGTTTTTTATGTCTTTGATGTTTCCAACGATTTACGGAATTGCGCTTGGAAAACTAACCGAAGACGAAAGTAAGATAGGTTCTGCTGGACTAGTAATGGCCATTGTTGGTGGCGCTTTGATGCCAAAACTTCAAGGAATGATAATTGATATTGGTGGCTATGGAGTTAACGATGTCAAAATAATCGGTATTTCTGAAATCAATCTTTCATTTCTATTGCCTGTCTTGTGCTTTGCTTTTATAGCAATCTATGGACGTAATAACCTGACTAAAATCTAAATAACATTATGAAAAAAATAGTTTTAATTTCTGCTTTATCGTTAATTCTTACTTCTTGCGGTACAGAACCAAAAAACAATACCTCAGCATTGGAAAAACCCAATATCATTTTTATTTATCTCGACGATTTGGGTTATGGAGATTTAAGTGCATATGGAGCAACTGAACTCAACACGCCAAACATGGATTTTTTGGCAAACAATGGACGTAAGTTTACCAATGGATATGCCACATCGGCAACATGTACACCCAGTAGATATGCCCTTCTCACAGGTCAGTATCCATGGCGTAACAGAAATGCCAAGATATTACCCGGAACCGCTCCGCTGCTTATTGACACCACTCAAGTTACCTTGCCAAAAATGCTGCGAAAACATGGATACGAAACGGCAGTGATTGGTAAATGGCATTTAGGTCTTGGGCTAGGTAATGTGAACTGGAACGAACACATCTCACCTGGACCTAATGAAGTTGGATTTGACTATAGTTTTATTATGGCAGCAACACAGGATCGGGTGCCAACAGTCTATATTAAGGACGGTGACGTTTATAATTTAGACGTGAACGACCCAATAGAAATTGACTACCAAAAAAACTTCCCAGGAGAGCCTACGGGTGAGAATTCACCTCATTTATTAAAAATGAAAGGTGATCCTCAACACAACAGAACGATTGTAAATGGTGTACCACGAATTGGCCATATGAAAGGTGGGCAAAGCGCAAGATGGATAGACGAAAATATGGCGGATGATTTTCTCAAAGAAGTTCAAACCTATATCACAACAAAAAAAGACAAACCGTTCTTTTTGTATTATGGGTTTCAACAACCGCACGTACCAAGAACACCACACCCACGCTTTGAAGGGGCAACTGGAATGGGCCCAAGGGGCGACGTCATTGCCGAAGCAGATTGGTGTATCGGAGAATTGATTAAAACTCTAGAACAAGAGAGCTTGCTGGATAACACGCTTATATTTTTATCAAGTGATAATGGACCCGTTTTGGACGATGGCTATGTAGATGATGCCATTGAAAAGTTAGGAAACCATAAACCTTCAGGTGAACTGAGAGGTGGAAAATACAGCTTGTATGAGGCCGGTACTCGTGTCCCTTTTGTTACCTATTGGAAAGGGACAATTGAACCTGGTACTTCTGATGCCATTATCTCACAATTGGATTGGCTTTCGTCATTGTCCACTATGATGGGAGATGAAAAACTAGGATTAGATAGCGAAAACCATATGAATTTGCTCCTAGGTAAATCAAATGAGGGTAGGGATGATGTGGTGTTGGAAGCAACTTCCAGGACAGCATACCGCCATGGCGATTGGGTCTTGATTCCCCCTTATCCGGGACCTAAAATGTTTTTGACAAAAGGCATTGAAACGGGTAATGGCGATGAATATCAGCTATACAATCTGGCAGAGGATGTATCACAAGAAAATAATCTGGCTGAGAAAATGCCTAAAAAAAGGGATGAAATGATGGAGCGCTTTCTTACTATAGTGGGTGATGCCTATGAAAACACAAGCCGTTTGCGCTTTGATTAAATTTTTTTAATTCTGTTTTTAACCAACCACTCAAAACTTATATCAGTCCAATAATTAAAAGTTTGAGTTTGATTTAAAATTAAACCATTTCATCCCTTTTCATAGAGATGTAATGGCGGGCACTTTATTTTCTAGTAATGCTTTGCCATATAAAATACAGATATTTCAAATGACTAAAAATTAAAAAGCCACCAATAAATACTGTTGGCTTTTTAAAATTTAGCTAAGTATATCTAAATTATTATTTCTTTAAAAATGTTTTGGTTTTATAACTTTGAGCATTTAAAAAGTAAATTCCAGTATTGAGGTTACCAACATCTATCGAACTCCCATTAAATTCTTTGCTAAGCATCTTGGCTCCAGAAACTGAGTAGATTGAAATTTTAGTTCCAATAGCCATACCATGTATATCCAAAGTATTGTTCTGAAAGTTTGTGGATATAAAATATTCTGAAGTGTCAATCTTGTTAGTAGACAATGTATTTCCTTGAGTCATAACAACTTTATCAACTAGAATATTCCTATTACCACCAATGTTATCTTGGGCATGAATATAACCTGAAATACCTCCTGTAGTTGCAGCCGTGAACACTGCAGCTGGAATTCCATTGATAACAGCAATTCCAGATTCTAGTCCATCTGTAGAGTTCACAATATTAGAGGATATTGTTGAGCTAGAAGCATCTGCTCCTAAAGTCAAAGTAACTTTTAAAACTAAATCATCTTGCTGAAAATCAGTCAGTCCAGCCCCACCACTGTCAACAGGAACATTATTTTGCTTTCTGATAGATAAAGAACCATCATTTAAAGTTGATAATTGTATGTTAGCCTGATTACCATTCGCAGAACCATCTGTAACATCAGTAAAACCCATTCGAGAAATTAACTTACCTGCTGGTAAATCAATATTGAATTTAAAATGAACTTCGAAAGTAATTTCAGAATTAGTAACCGTAAAAGGCTCAGCCCATCTTGCCCATGAATAACCACCTGCGCATTCTATTCTAGAGTTAGCTGGACTAGCAATCCAATTTGATCCTCCCCAATCAGCGTTGTTATTCAAAGCTCCCTGAACGTATCCTTCAGTTTCGGTAAAATCTATTGTGGTTTGAGCCCCAACTGTAGCAAATGATAATGTTAAGATTAAAAAGTATAATTTTCTCATAATGTTTTTGTTTAGTGATTGAAAATTAAAAAAGTATAATTTTTTTGAGCATGACAAATGTTCTAATTTTTAAAACAAATCATCAGAAACTAATTCCTGATTTTTCACTAGTCTCCAATCATTTTTTTCTATTTCGCTTGTTAAGTTGATCTTTTTAGAAATTTCAGTTAGAGCCATTTTTAATGAATCTATTTTATGTATTGTCTTAAAATACATTTCCATGCTTCTTTTAATATATCCATAATAAGGCTTTTGTTTAATTTTCATAAGTTGAGCGTCTAAATAATTGCGTTTATCTACTAGTTTGTCTGGACCAATATAGTCTCTTAGGTATTTGTAGTTTATAAAAGGTATTATTCTTAATTCAAAACCTAATTTCCTGTATTCTTCACTTAATAATTGTAATTCTTTAGCCTTTTTATTTTGTGGTGTATTTGGGTAATTTGAAAGATTTACACCCTCTTTAAGTTCTGTGGATTTAAATGTATTTATATAATCTTTTCCTATAAATAGTTTGTAATCATTTTTTTCCAGTCCCTCCACAAAAAGGATTTGACGATTAAAGTTGTGTTTAAATGAGATCAGTGACAAAGCTTTACTGAGTTGTTTATTGGTAGGAAATGGTAAACTCTTTTCACTTACTTTAAAAGAAATGGTGTTTTCCGAAATTTCAAATTCCTCTATGTTACAATTTTTTAATGAATAAATAGGTTCGTTCTGTGAGATATCAATACTAATTTTTGAAATTAAACTCGGTTTTTCCAATTTCGAAATAATCTCATTGAATATTATAAAATGCCCTGTTTTTCCAGGGTGGACCCTATCATTTCCAATAATGGTGAATAATGAGTCTTTTTTTAGTCCACTCATCATAATATATTTCATTGAAGTATTGAGGTCAACGACAGTCGAGTTATGTTTTTTTGCCAAATCTTTAATATGTTTAGCGCACTCAATTAATGCATCATTGCAGCCAAAGTTGTTTTCCTTTTCTATTCGAGAGTATTGATCATAAATTGAAGGGGTCAAAAAAATTGGTATTACACCATTTGCGATTATTTTTTCAGCTAATAAGGTAGTATTCTGTTTGTAGGTAGCTAATGCATCTTCTCTTTGTTTCAAAATCTTTTGGCTTGCCTCTCCCTCAAAATATAAGGTGCGGATCACATCATTCATACCTGTCATTAAAAAAACATGAGTTGGATTGTGTTCGAGTACATCCTTCTCAAAACGTTCAATCATACCAATTGCATTATCTCCAGAGATTCCACAGTTATGAAAAGAAAGTTTTATTGCAGGGTAACGGGTTGCATAAAACAATTGAAGGAATTGATGATATTGTCCACCATGTGTTATGCTATCCCCTAAAAAACAAATGACATCACCATCTTTAAAAAATGGTTTTTGATTGTCTTGAGCCTGCAGTGAGGAAAGAAAAAGAATGCAAGTGAAAAATAGAAAAGTAAGTCGACGCATTGTGAATTGATTTATTCAAGAATCAATTTTGCAAATTGTTTTTTAGCACTAACGATATAAACTCCTTTTCTAAAATTAGCTAAGTCGATATATCTTCCATTATACGATGTATGAAAAACTTTTTTCCCTGTTAAATCAAATACATTTACTTTCTCACCAACTTCAACATTGATTAAATAAACAAATCCACTTGTTGGATTTGGTTGAAGAATTAATTTATTGGACTTTGATGATTGAAAAGCATCATTTGAAAGCGTATTCATTACTGTCACAACAGGACTACTCATTGCATCACTCACAGTAGTGTTGTCTGGTGTAGTGGCGTTTACACTTGCTGTATTGTTCACGCTTCCAGAATCAGCAGCAGGCTGCTCAATGATATAGCTAGCCTGAATAATCTCTGTAATTCCAGGAGCAAGGACGAAGCTTGCAAACGAGTTGGGGGTGGTCAGACTCAATGTTTGATTATTCCCATCTGTCAAAAGGTCTGTGACACTTATATCGCTAAGCGTTACATTCCCTGTATTTGATACTGTGATCGTATAATTAATTGTATCTCCTGTAGTTGTTTCATCTTCAGTATCTTGCATATGACCTACAGAAGCTGTCTTATTTACTGAAATAGATGGTGACTGTACGATTACATTCTCTACTGCATTATCGGTAGTATCACTTATTGAGTTGTTCTGTGGGTCATTGGCTGTTACACTAGCACTATTTGACACACCACCAGCATCAATTTCTTCTTGAGTGACTGTAAAAGTTGCTTTGAAAGTTACTGCCTCACCAACTTTTAGTGTGGGTGTAGCAGGGAAACTAGAATTTATGTCTGTTGAGCTGTCAAAAACAGGAGGATTATCTAAAGACAAGGGGCCGTTGTCTAAATCAGTTAAAGTATCTGTTATTGAGACATCTGTCAAAGAAGTATTGCCAGTGTTGGTCACTACAATATCATAAGTAATTTGATCCCCAATATCAATAGTTGTATTCCCTGCATCGTTTTGAAGTACTGCACCTGTTTTCGTGATTTCAATTTGTGGGGTAGTAAAAGTCTCATTGATTAGGACGACTGAACTTATATGGCCTCCAGAATCCGGAAAAGCAATAGAGACTGTATTTGATTCATTAACAAGTTCGTTGGGAACGTTAATTTCAATCATCCCAAAGAAATCATCTCTGTTCGTTTGATCGTATCCTTTCCAATTTGTTGGTATATTAAGATTAGATCCATTGAATACAATAGTAGGAGACTTCGATTTATCGTGTTTTCTACCAATACTCACTCGAAGTGTTGCATAGCCCGCAGTAGAAGTAGTTACACTCGAAAAATTGTAATTAATCGGGTTATTAGCGATAATATCTTGAACTACCACATCATCATAATATCTGTTGGAGGTTATCGTTGAATTAAATTCAAAATTGGTATCATAGTTATATTCAAGCACAATGGTTTCATTAGGAGCAAGTTGATACTGTGAAGGAATCGCAGTGTAAGTTTGATCGCTAAATTGCAATGTTTCATTAGGGTTAACAATGACCGATTTGATTCTTACATCATTGATGGAGGAGCCAAAAACGTTATCAAAATTCAGATTTATATTTTGGGTAAAATCATCTAAATTATTCATTGCAATGTAGAGCTTGTTGCCATCTCTAAAAGCTTGCGTTTGTACGTCAGGATTGTTTGAGCGAATAAGAATACGGTCTCCAGTTACGTTTTTCCACAAATCGTAGAAATATATCCTGTCTGTATAAGCCCAACTTGTAACATTTTCAAGTGGTACTCCAAAAGGAACAGGTTTGAAAAGGACCGCTTTATACGGCATATAATTATTTGCAGCAGTTATATGCCATGTAGATTTCCCAGTCGTAAAAGGAATAGAAAGTTCTGTATGGCTTTGTCTTTCTAGAAGACTAAATAGCATTGCATTTTGTGATCGTATTGATTGTGCATTATTGATATCAAAGGTTGTTTCATCTGTATAATCAGAACCAACAATACCGCCAAACTCCGAAATAATATGTGGTTTTACAATATTCCATTTTTCAAAACTGTAACTTTCAATTAAGTCTAACACTGCCTCTAGGTTACTTCCTGATCGCTTTGTGTCCTGACCAACTTGGTTGATACCGTCGTAGAGATGTGTAGAAAACCCATCCATTTCTATCCCAGCCTCGTCCATAAACATTTTCATATTATTACTCCAATGCGAAAAATCATTTCTCTCAAATGATGGGTAAGCAGCGGCATATCCTATGACCTTCATGTTTGCCAATTCAGGAGTTTCATTGATTCTGTTTCCAATCGCTTTAAACACATGAGCCATTTCTAATTTCACACGTGCTTCTGCAATGGGATCCCAGTCTGGCTCAGAATAATAGTCACGTGCATGGACAAAAGGCTCATTCATTGGCTCATAATATTCTGGTCTTGAAGAAACATCAGCAAAATTTTTGAAATATTCTACAACCCAATTTGATAATGCAAGAGTATCGATCCCTTCCTCATACATATTGTAAGGGTGTTCTGTTCCAACATATCTCGTAACTTCTCGAACATCACTATTCCCACTTCCAGCAGTTGGATATGACCCAACTTGACCTTCTTGTTGTACTGCATATGCCCCAGGACCCCAAAATCTTCGCCCATGCTCATTCGCATTATAATTTGTAAAAAAGCTATTTGCAATGTCATTTCCTCCACCAGAATGCAAGTTGAAGAATTTTGATCTATCCAATGATGAGCTTGTTCCTAGAAATCTTTTCACAGAAGGATAAATATCAACTGATGTATACATTTCAATACTTTCCACATTTATGGTTGTAAGTTGTGTTCCTGACGAAAATGATTGAGAATGAAAGTAACCATAGATATTAGTCGTAGCAGCAGAATAAACGCTTTCATCTATTCCTGTATATGATCCTGTAATTGATTCTGTGTTATCTGCCAGATTTAGCAATGTAGCAGATATTGTAGATGATGCCGCATCATTTCCCAAGGTGAGAGTAACTAATAATGCCAAATCATCTGTCACACCACCCGAACCTTGAACACTAGCTAATGATACATATGTATCTGGACTAAGATTTTGAGCATTCGTATTGTTTTTTAAGAGAAGTGCTCCATCTGGAAATTCGTCATTTCCTGAAAGGGTAGATAAGAAAACAGTGTTTGATGGGGGATTGGAAGTTCCCACATCACTGCTAGAGCTGAATCCGATTTTTATTAGTGGATTATTTTGAGCTTCTAATGTTCCAGTAAAATTTAAATTTACTCTAAAAGTAATCGATTTTCCAACCCCAGATACAGAAAAACCTTGTTTCCATGCTGCTCGCTTCCAGTCTGCTGAGACAGAAACATTCCCTGAATCTGCATTAACCATCCAAGTTCCTGTAGAGAAAGATGCATCCCAGTTAGATTGGTTGTAAAGGGCCTCATTTGTAAAACCCTCGTCAGATGAAAAACTCACTACATTTTGTGCTGTTAATATAGTTGAGAGGCTCGCAAGAGCTACGATTATAAAATTCTTAATTTCATACATTTTTCAACTTAATTTTTAAAGGATTCAAATTCATCAACATCCAAAATTAATGTACTCAAATAACCGCCACTGTCTGGAAAAGTAATATGAACTACATTTGTCTCTTTTAAATGATTAGGTGGTATTGGTACTTCAATCACCCCAAAAAATTTCTTTCTGTTTTTCTGATCGTATCCCTCCCAATTGAAGGGAATTTCGATTTTTTTACCATTTACTTCAATAATTGGCCTTTTTGATTGATCATGCATACGTCCAATCCCCATACTCAAACTCGCACTGCTAGGATTTGCTGTTATATCTCTAAAAGTGAAAGTCATCTTTTGATGTGCTTTGATTGGTAATAAAAATTCTTTTGAATAGTAACGTGATTCTTTTACTTTCCCTTTAAAGCCAGGCTTCTTTTTTAGGTTGTAAGTCAAAACTATTGTTTCATCCTTATCAATAAAAAATTCAGTGGGGAGAATAGAGATAGTATCTTCGTAATAACGTGGAAAATCATCACGAAAAACGGTAAGTGATTTAACATTTATACTTTCTATATTTTGTTGAATACCAATCGTGTTTAAGCTAATTTTTTGGGGATTATCATCTAAATTATTCAAGGCAATGAAAAGTTGCTTATCATGGATAAAGGACTGAACTTGAACATCAGGATTGTTTGAGTTTGAAAATACTCGATTCCCTTTAATATCTTTCCATAACTGATAAAAGTGAATACGATTCGTATACACCCATCCTGTAATTTCTTTTTTAGGCACACCCATATTTTCAGCTCGCCATAAAACTGCCTTGTAAGGCATATAATTGTTTTTTTCCGTTATATGCCAAGTTGCATTATCAGTGGTAAATGGAATAGATATTTCAAGACGATCTTGCCGGTCAAGTAGTCCAAAAATCATTGCATTTTGGGATCGAATAGACTGCATATTCCTGATGAGTGAAAATTCATTTTTTTCAATACCCCCATATTCAGTAATCGCATGTGGCTTTACATATCCCCAACGATTAAAACTATAAGACTCAATCATATCCATAATTGCTTCATTATTGCTCCCAGATCGCTTGTTGTTTTGTCCGGCTTGATTTACACCATCATACAGGTGATATGAAATGGCATCCATTTCATCTCCAGCAATATCTAAAAAGAGGCCCATGTTTGTTTCCCAATTTTTAAAGTCTTTTAATTCAAATGAGGGCCAAGCAGCACCATAACCCATGATTTTCATTTTTTTGAGAGATGGTTCTGCATGTATTTTAGCAGCAATTGCTCTATACATTTTTGACATTTCCGTTTTAACACGTACTTCAGCCACTGGATCCCAATCTTTTTCGTCATAAAAATCTTTAGCGTGAACAAAAGGCTCGTTCATCGGTTCGTACCAAAGTGGCCGTTGTTCATCATCAACATTTTTAAAATATTCGACTGCCCAATCTGATAAAGCATCGATATCAATGCCTTCTTTATATAGATTTCGGGGATGTTCAGTACTTACGTATCTCCTAACGGACTTGACTTTTTCTGATTTTTTTATTTTTGTTTTCGGGTAAATACCAACTTCCCCTTTCTGTTTTTTTGCTTCAATCCCAGGACCATAAAAACCTCTTCCAGACCATTCGACATTGTACTCTTCATAAAAGT
This sequence comes from Marinovum sp., assembly GCA_002691045.1. Lineage (GTDB taxonomy): Bacteria > Pseudomonadota > Alphaproteobacteria > Rhodobacterales > Rhodobacteraceae > Salinivivens. The sequence continues at coordinate 19,257 of NZGN01000071.1, read as the reverse complement.
CCTGTAAAAGAGGAGTGTTCGCTGGCGTATGAATAAGAAAGTACTTTGAACGATCTAACTCTGAAATATTTCCAATAAATCGTTGTATCGAAACATCCACTGTAACCAGGTTATCCTGACTAAAAGCTGAATGGAAACTTATGATTACTAAAAATAAGTACTTCAAAGCTTAAAATTTTTCTTTACTCATGAATCATTCCGGAGTGTAAACTTTGACATCGTCTATATAAATAACCCCCTTCTTTTGATACCTAAAAGCAACAAAATAATTTCCAGTTTCTGGAGCTGTCCAAATCTTGTTTGCCTCTTTATTAATTGTTATCCATTCCCCTCTTGGTAAAGCTGACATTCCTGTCCAAAATTGCGTACTAGGAAATGGCGCTTCAGAATAAAAAATCCAGGGTCCAATAGACCCATCGGAATAAGAAGGATCAATCCAAACTTTAAATTCCAAAGTGACCCTTTGGCCTTGATCTAAATGAAAAAGTGATCCCTCATTCCAACTCCATGCTCTTGTCCATTTACCATCTTCAGTTGCCTCCATTCGCATACTATATGAACCAGTTGCTGCCTTTTGGTCTGTAAAACTAATCCCACTTGATGCTAAATTATCAGATGCTGCTGACCAGCCAGACCCTCCATCTTCAAACCCATAAATATTATTGTTTGCAAGGTTTTGAGGAAAATATAAACTTACCAGTTGGTCATCAAACGAGTCTGCTGGAATGTCGTTCACACGAGTTAAAACACCATCACTGTCGTCATACGAAAGGTATGCTGTTTGATCACTTTTGATGTTTATCTCAGTTTCGATATCCACTATTCTGTTATCATTAGAGTTGATAGATACATTTGATATTACATATTCAACTCCATTTTCATCAGCCAATGTAAAATGTGGTAGTAGATCTACAGATGCTTTTAATGGGAGGTCATAAGACAGCTGAATTAAGCCACTTTCATCCTCTACAATACTTTTAATAGTTGGGGGATCAATATTTTCAATTACATTGATATAGCTTTTGAGATGTAAAGTATCTTTCGCTCCCTCAGGAAACTGCCGCCAAGTTATTAGAGTTAAATCATATATTCCAGTTTTTGGATAAGCTACATCTATTGTCTTAACCAGCTCATCTTGCTCGATGTTAATACCCCCTGCTGAACTCGGGGTTCCACCTGGAAACAACCACTTTCTACGATTTGGATTTCCGTCTGAAATATCTTTAAAATTTATGGTACCACCCTCATACATAGTAATTTTTTCAGGGGTTTCTTCATAAAACCCTGCTTGAACTGATTGTATTTCAAGTTTTGCATCAATATAGTCCAATACAACGACATTAAAAGTTGTATCTAGTGCAATGGAATCCACTTCGAAATCAGCTTTAAGGCCCACCTCAAAGTTACCAGGTTCGTTAAATCGAACATGAATCAGGTCTAAGCTTGAAGGGCTCTGCCCATTAAGATTGGTAATTGATGCAGACTCTGGAATTGTCCACGTTCTATTTGTGACTCCTTTAGATAAATCTACAAAAGATGTGATGTTTCCCCTCTCAATTCTATTATTCCCAGATGCAGCTGCAACTGCATCTGAAAATTCACTTGCATCTGGTTTGATATATTCTTTCTCACATGAGAGGAACCCAAATAATATAGAAAGTGACACTAGAGTGTATCTAATAATATTTTTCTTGTATAGGTATTGAATTGAATTGTTTGAATCATTCATAAGCTTAATCTAAAAAGTCTGGATTTGAATTCAGTTCTGCTGAAGGTATTGGAAAATAATCATGAGCTTCTGGACTATATACATTCGCTGCTTCAACAAATTCCTTTATTGGAGTCAGTGCTGAATGGATTGTAGGATCGTACTCATAAAGAACTTTCGCACTCATTACATATGTCTTTGATGCAAGGCGCTCATACTGTTCTTTAACCTTTCCCCAGCGGGTCAGGTCCTCCCAACGAATATCATGCCCCTCAAACATTAACTCAAGAGGTCTTTCAACCCACATTATATGATCCATTAATGAATTTGAATCGTAATCCCCTTCTTGCAAAGGCAGAACTCCAGCGCGTTTACGTATTGTATTTACTAATTCAAGAGCATCTTCGTATGGACCATTAGTCTGAATAATTGACTCAGCATATAATAGTAAGATATCAGCATACCGAATGACTCTTTCATTGATTCCTGAAACCGATAAATCACTTTCACGATCCAACCACCAATTTTGAAACTTCTTTAGATACGATGCTTCTTTGTTGTTGTAAGCACCTCCACTTTCTGATGTTTTTTGATAGAGTGTCGTGTTATCGTCATCAGCAATTGCAACTGAAACTGAAGTACGAATAGAGTAGTCGGCAGTTCCTGTTCTGGATGCGTTGATCGGATTTGTCATGTCCATGATATCATTTCTAAAAAGCATGGTTATATAATACGATGGCATTACCGTTCTATATCCGCCACCTTGCGTAGTCGCTAAACCTCTTGCTCGACTCGTTGCCTCAGATCCAGTTGGTCCATCTTTGGCTCCATACGATGTTCCTGTTTTTGACTCAATTGAAAATGCAACTTCAAAAATAGATTCGCTATTGAATTCGTGTTCTTCATCAAAATTATCTCCAATGTCAGCTGTTAGAGAATAGATGTTGCTATCTATAATTACTTTAAAATACCCTTTTGCTACATCGTAGTTATGCTCGTTTATGTGGAGTTTTCCAAGCATAGCTGTTGCTGCTCCCCAGGTTGCCCTTCCCAAATCCTCACTCAGGTCATAGGATTTGGGTAAGTTTTGATAAGCAAATTCCAAATCTTGAAGAATAAGTGCGTAAACTTCAGACGCAGGAGATGGTTTTTTATAAAATTCATCTCTCATTTCGGGAGCAGATGTGTGGATAATAACACTTCCATTGTTATACCCACGGTAAAGAGAATAATAAAAAAATCCACGTAAAAACTTAGTTTCTGCTTCAATTTGATTACGAATATCAGTACTCAAATCTATATCATCAATATTGGCGAGAACTTGATTAGCTCTGTAGATGCCAATATATGCATCACGCCATCTTGATGTCACAATCTGTGTGTTCTCGTTAAAAGTTAGAGTATTGAGTCCAATTGCATTTGCATTCCAATTATTGGGTCTACCAACATCGGAACGAACAGGATGTTGAATCGCTGCTGAACCACCTAGCATCCCATCCAACTGTAAAGCTGCATAAGTAGCAACCAGACCCATTTGTAATTCTTCTTCTGAAGACCAAAATGAGGCAGAATTTAAGTCATTTGGATTTTGAATATCTAGAAAACCCTTGTCACAACTGAAGATAAAAATGACTCCAATGATAAGTTTGAAATAAATTTTGTTTAAAGTCGTTTGCATTAGATTAGTCTTTAAAATGAAATTGATAACCCAGTTAGGTAGGTAGCAGAAATAGGATAATTACCTCTATCCAATCCACCATTAAATGGGTTGGAATCACCAACCTCCGGGTCAAATCCTGTATAATTTGTAAATGTGATTGGATTTTGGGCACTCACATAAAATCGTAGCTTATCGATTCCGATTCTTTCAACTACATCCTCAGAAAGTGAATATCCAATAATGATATTTCTAACTCGTAAATATGAACCATCCTCTAGAAAATAGTCTATTGATGTTTGCACATTTGGGTGCTCGATATTAGAACGAGGGGTTGGGATATTTGAAGTTGGATTTACATCAGACCAACTATAAACCAAATCCCGATGGCGTTTCATACTATATGCATATTGTTTGGCACCATTATATATTGTATTACCCTCAACACCATATAGTTGTACTGATAAATCAAATGCCCTGTAGTCAAGATCGAGTGTAAAACCATACTCAAAATCAGGCTGATAAGACCCTTTATAAGTCTTATCATCAATGGTTAATTCACCATCTCCATCGATATCTAGATAACGAAGATCACCTTTTTGTGCTGTTGGTACCATTTGTTGATAGTCTGCAAGTTCCTCATCAGTTTTAATTGTGCCAGAAGTTTCATAAACTTTAAATGCACCAACTGGCAAACCAGCTTCCAAAACAGCAACTGGTTCTGTTTGGCTCATTCGAATAATGTTTGGATAGCCGTCCAAAATAAATTCACCATCTCTAGAAAGACTTATAACAGTATTTTCATTTTTTGTAAATGTTGCACCAAACTTTGCGTTAACATCGCCAAATCTTTGGTTATGATGGCCAGAAATTTCTATACCTTTATTTTGTAAGTTTCCGACATTCGTAAGGTACCTGTCATAATTTTTTGATGATATGGGTGTTGAACCTGCAGAAATAGGTGGTGCAATCGCCAACAACATGTCTTTCTTATCCTGTTCGTAGATATCGATATTCAGTCCTGCTTTACCTCGTTGAAAATCAAGATCAATTCCAAAATTCTTACTGACATTAGATTCCCATTTTAGGTTAGGGTCTGCGTATCCAGGCTGTGTCATACCACTTACCAAATTACTTCCACCCCCGAGTGGATAGTCAACATTTGATATCACAACAGGGGAAAAGGCGTATGGTGGTATTTTGTCGCTTCCTGTAGTACCATAGCCAATTCGGATTTTAGCCAAGGATATTTTGTCCTTTAGACTCCTGAAAAAAGGTTCATTTGAAATCGTCCAGGCACCTGAAATGGAAGGAAAAACGCCATAACGATTATTTGCACTAAAATTACTTGAACCATCTCTTCGAACAACAACTGATAGAATATACTTCCAGTTATAATTGTAATTTATTCTTCCTAAGTATGAAATACTATTCGTTTTGTTAATGAAGTGTGTTGATGGGACCGGCTCTCCATTGCCAAGTACAGGCGTAATATTGCTCGAGATATTATCAGCTCCTGCTCTGTAAAATTCATAAGATGATTTTTCGTATGTATTTCCTATCAAAACTTTGAGGTTATGTTTTTTAAAGATCCTTTCATAATTCATTGTAAATTCAGCAATACTTCTGCTATTGGTCCCATCACCAAGTCTTAGCTGGGCATTATAGTTACTGGCAGTGTTGTTGATTTCGCCAATCTCATTGTATATCAAATAACTGGGATTAAAGAATCGATCCTTTTTACTGTAATGAGATTTCCCAAGATTTGCAGCAATTTTTAACCCTTTAATTACCTCATAATTTAATCTTACATTTCCATTAAATGAATTGATTTTTGTATCATTCTCTTGCTTTAGTTTCCCAGCAAAATTTGAAATATTTTCTGGACTTGTACCTCCAAAAACAAAACTATCGCTACTCGCATCAATTGGTTTTCGATATGGTTGTAATCTTATCGCATCATAAATAAGAGCATAAGGTTCTTTTTTTTGATCACTTATGTTAAGGCTTACATTTGCCTGAGCACTGAAACGCCCATTTTTGAAGTAGGTGTTGGATCGTAATGAAAACTTTTCGTAGTCAGAATTGTATAAAGATCCTTCTTGATTGAAATAAGTTCCGATAACATTATATGTCAAACCACTTTTTCCTCCACTTACACCAATTGAATGATTTTGAATTGGAGCCCAATCAACTTGCAAATCCCCCATCCAATCTGTATTGTACAATAATCCATCTTTGTTAAATTCAAGTGGATCAAAAGCATTTGTTTGTTGATACCTGTATTGAATATCATTAATGTATAATGATTCTTTGGTATTTGCCAGTGGGATTCCCGAGCTTATATTTTGTAAGCCGTAATAAGATTCCAAATCAACTTTCATTTCTCCCTCCTTTCCACGCTTGGTTGTGATCAATATTACCCCGCCCGAGGCTCTAGAGCCATATATCGAAGCTGATGCTCCATCCTTCAACACTTCGATTGATTCAATTTCTTGGGGAGTAATATTTGGATTCTCAATATATGTAACACCATCAACAACATACAGTGGTCCTGAACCCCCTTCTTGAAAAGAAGTGATACCCCGAATTGTAATTTGTGCATTTTCACCCGGTGCAGCATTTCCTTGACGCACACTTACTCCAGCAATTCTTCCTTGAATAGAGGAAGCGAAATCAGATGTAGCAGTTTTGGTAATTTCGTCCGACTTTACAGAAGAAACAGCTCCAGTAAGCTCTCTTTTTTTCATTGTTCCATATCCAACAACAACAACTTCATCTAAACCAGTTGTATTAACTTCCATCACAATATTATGTGTTGATTGAGTTACTGTGATTTTGGTTTCTTGCATGCCGATGTATGAAAAGATAAGGTTTGAGTTTTCAGGAACCTCTATCGAGTAAAATCCATCGAAATTCGTTGAGGAGCCCATTTCAGTTCCATCAATTCGAATGTTAACCCCAGGGATAGGTTGACCATCTTCAGCGCTTATAACAGAGCCTTTTACAGTTAAGTTCTGAGCATATGTCAGAAATGCGAAGAAACAAGCGAATGTAATTAGATTGAAAATATGTAAAAAACGAAAAATTTTTATCCTTTCAAGCATGATTATTTTATTGAATACTTTAATATTTTATTACAATAGTAAAAAGATGAATATTGATTTATAAGCTATTCTATAAATGTTCTTTTTTCTAGCTCTATTTACGATAATATTAATAATAAGCACGTATAATTAGGATTAGATTATAATTGATTTATTAATTTTAAGTAAATTAATATGAGATTGCTCTAAGAAAATGAAGTCAAATCCTTTATACTGTGTTCTACTATTCGCTAGCTGTTTTATTTATAGCCAGACGGATAGCCATATTTTTAAAAATATAACTGCAGCCGATGGATTATCCCAACATAGTGTAAACTCTATAATCCAAGATCATCAAGGGTTTTTGTGGTTTGCTACGAATGATGGATTAAATAAATATGATGGATATAGTTTTAAAGTTTTTAGACCAGATCCGAGTGATACCAAAGCAATTTCTGGAAGAATAATTCAAGACATTCAGGTAGACTCACATGGAAATCTTTGGATCGCCTCTTTGGACGGGGGATTAATTCATTTTGATTCAAAAATAGAGCTTTTTACAAATCTTAATTCTATCATCCCTGATTTTGGCAGCTACGCCAACAGAGTATCAATCGGCCCTGATGGTGTTTTGTGGGCACAGTTTCAATCCAAGATTTGCTATGCTGTAGTAAGAGAAAATATTAATGACATGGTTTTTTCATCTTTCATTGATAAAAATCTATTTTCTAATAGCGATCAACTTAAAAGACTTTATGTTGAAAATAATCAAGTCTTTTTCGAGACCAAGCATACAACATATACACTCAAATACAGCAAAACAGATTATACTTTGGAAGGGATTGTTCTTACCCCAGAACCCGAGAATAATCACATTGCACAAATTCTTGGTCCTGAAGAGGCAGTCTGGGATCTCAACAAAGAAAGTGTAACCTATAGAACTCCCACATTAAATGCAAAAATATCTGCTCGAGTAACGAATGAATCCGCTGTTGTTGATAATGAAGGGTCTTTGTGGTGCGTAATAGAAGATCGTTTATCGGTTGTCTCTATTACGGATGGACAGTTGCAAAAAAAAGTCGTGGATTTCGAGTACTTAGACTTCTTAAGAATTAAGAATAACAGAATTAAATCTATTTTTTTTGATAACACTGGAAATCTTTGGGTTGGTACCAATGGGGGAGGGATCTATAAAAAAACAAATTCAAATTTTAAGTTTAAACATTTTGCAAAAAACAAAACACCCCATAGTCTTAATGGGAATAAAATCAGGAGTTTACACGAAGATCAGTTTGGGAACCTATGGATCGGAACAGAAGGTGGAGGGGTTAGTTTTTTAGACAAACAAAACAAGAATTACGATTTTTTTACCTCTTTTAACTTTTCTAAATCTAGCTTGGGGATAAGTTCAAAAAATGTTCTTTCAATATCTGAAAATATTTTAGACCAAAATAACTCTATCATTTGGTTTTCGACAGAAGACGGAGGTTTAAATAAACTTGTGTTAAGTCGAGATGCAAAGCCCCATTCGTTCAGATTCCAAAAATATAATAAACCAACTATTGATGGGAATGGAATTAAGTCTAGGGCTATTCATTCCATTTTTGGAGAAGGTGAAAAAAGACTTTGGATAGGATATTACAATATCGGTCTTGGACTCGCTAATTGGGAAGGAAACTCTGATGAAATGGAGTTTGTATCTATCGATTCCCCCAACGAAAAAAGTGAACTTTCAGGTAAAATCGTTCGAGACATCTACAGAGACAGCTTTGGGATATTATGGTTGTCCACTAATAATGGACTAAACAAGCTTAATGAAAATAGCACAAATATTTCGAAGAGTACATTTATCTCCTATAAGCACGATTTAAATGACCAAAGTAGTATTGCCAGTAATTACATTTTGCAACTTTTCGAAAGCAGTGACAATACATTTTGGGTGGGAACCTTTGGTGGTGGTCTTAATAAGATGTTGCGCTCAGCTGATGGGTCTGTTCTTGGATTTAAAAGATTTAACAAGCAAAATGCACTTTTTCCAGATGATGTCATCAACTCCATTACAGAAGACAATAGGGGGATGCTGTGGGTGGGCACCAACAATGGTTTGATTGAGTTTGACCCCAAAACTGAAGTTTATAAAACTTATGACTTGAGTGATCTTCAAAATCCTGAAATGAGCGAATTGTCAGCAATCAAAAGGTTGAATGGGGATTTGGTTTTTGGGGGAATCAATGGAATAAATGTTTTTACACCACCTAATTCAGACTCTGAAGATGTTACACCAAGAATTGTTCTCACTGACTTTAATGTGATGTACGAGCCTGTGCAGCCGATGGAAAAAGTTAATGGATCTATAATTCTTGAAAAAAGTATTACACATACAGACCAATTATACTTGGGGGCAAACCTAAGTAACTTTTCAATTGGCTTTTCCAGTCTACATTTTGGCAATCCTTCGTTAAACAAGTATAAATATATCTTGGAAGGTTTTGACACTGACTGGATTCAAACGAATTCAGATCACAGAATTGCAAATTACACCAATATTCCGGCTGGAGATTATGTTTTTAAAGTATTTGGAAGTAATGAAAATGGTACTTGGGCCACAAATCCCGCAACATTGGGAATTACAATATATCCTCCATGGTATCTATCAAATATGGCCCTGGTTTTTTACGTCATTTTTTTTATAATTATATTGTCTCTCTACGGTCGATATACCCTTATTGAAATCAGACAAAAAAGAAAGCTTGAATATGATCGTATTGAGAAAGTAAAAGAAAAGGAATTAAACTTCGCTAAACTAGAGTTTTTTACGAATATATCTCACGAATTAAGATCTCCATTAACACTTATATTGGGTCCAATTGAAAAGTTGATTAATAAAATGGATTCTCTAAATAATGAAGACCGACTCAAGTCGTATAAGACCATTCAACGTAACGCTGATTATTTACTTAAGCTAACAAAACAGCTATTAGATTTTAGAAAACTAGAGCAAGGAAAACTAAAATTAACTTGTTCACACACAAGTATTAATAAGCTTTTAGAAACGATTATTGAACAATATTATCCTCTAGCCAATAAAAAGCATATCCTTATCGATTACAATTATCCAGAGGCAAAAATTTTTGCTTGGATAGACATCAACAAGTTTGAAAAAATAATTCATAATTTATTGTCAAATGCAATAAAATTCACAAATGAAAAGGGCAAAATATTTATCGATCTAAAGATTGAGAAATCAAGTTTGGAATACCCTGATGGTCTTTTGGAAGTAATTGTTAAAGACAATGGTAGGGGTATAAATTCTAATGAGCTGAATAATGTTTTTACCCGATTTTATCAAGTAAAAAACACGAACAAACCTAATGATGGTGTTGGTATAGGCTTAGCACTTTCTCAAAGTCTAGCAAATATTCATGGGGGGTTAATTGATGTTAAGAGTGAGCTTAATGTTGGAAGCTGCTTTACTTTAAAACTACCGATGGGTGCTAGACATTTGACATCAGATCAAATGCTTGAAGACCAAAATTTTGTTTTATCTGAAATGAATTCTATTGAAACCAGCAATGTTGAGGCAGTACAAGAAGTTGTAACGTATCAAAATGGAGATAAACCAATCATTTTAATAATTGAAGACAACTATGATATTAACCATTATATCGCTTCCGAATTAAGTGATCGTTTTAATGTTACAAGTTGTATGAGTGGGGAGAGTGGATTAGAAATTGCCTTTAAAAAACTTCCAGACATCATCATTAGTGATGTAATGATGAATGGATTGAATGGTATTGAAGTTTGTGAAAAGTTAAAAAGCGATATTCGGACAAACCATATCCCTTTAATTCTCCTCTCTGCCAAAACGACTAATGAATCAAAAGTTCAGGGACTCAAAGCAGGTGCTGATGTATACTTGATAAAACCATTTAATATAGAGGTTTTAAAAATGCAAATCGATTCATTGATAAAAAATAGAGAAAGAATCCATCAGGAATTTAAAAAATCTCTTTACAATCCCTCTTCAATTGAAATTACAGATGTTAATGAAGAATTTATTAAAAATGTAATAAAAATTATTGAGAATAACCTTGATAATCCATCCTTTACAACAAAAGAACTCGCTGACAAAGCAGGTATGAGTAGAACTACTTTTTACAATAAAATTAAATCAATAACAGGGTTAAAGCCTACAGAGTTTGTTCGAAATTATAGACTAAATATCGCTGCTCAGTATCTCCAAAAAGGATTTAGTGTGAAGGAAAGTATGCATAAGACAGGATTTAATACTGCTGGATATTTTACACAGTCTTTTAAAAATCTATTTAAACTGAAACCGTCCGAATATACAGCAAACCTATAAGTATAAGGTTCACTCAGTAATTACTGTTACTAAAGCAGCTTCTAATCCATCAGCGTTTGCTTGAATAGTAATTTTCCCAGCTTTTTCAGCTGATTTTATCATAAGCATACATAAGCCATTGAATGCATTTCTCTGATTTGATTGAAATGGTTCTGTTGATGCTGGATCTCCATTTCCAACTGCTGCGATTGAGCCCAAATCGGAAACTTTAAATTTTACCAAATTATCAGCATTCGGACACAGGTTTCCATTTTTGTCTGTTATACGCACTTTGATAAACGAAATGTCCTGACCGTCAGCATTTAGAATAGTCCTATCAGGCTCAAGTTCGATTTTTGCTGGCTTACCAGCTGTATTCACAAGCTTTTTGGCAACCCTTTGACCATTAGTGTAGGCAACAACCTCGATTGACCCAGGCTGATAAGGAACTTCCCACATCAAACGATAAGGAGACATAAAAGTCCCTGTGTAGCGACCTCCTTCCCAATCGATAAAATTTATAGGAATAGGTGCTTTATCCACTCCTTTACGCTTTTTACCAAAAGATTTTCCATTGACAAATAACTCAACTTCTTCTGCGTTGGTATATGAAACAACAGGGATGATTTCTCCTTCTTTCCCTTCCCAATTCCAATGTGGTAGCACATGAACCATGGGAGTGCTAGTCCATTGACTCTGATATAAATAAAATCGGTCTTTTGGAAGTCCACACAAATCTACTGCTCCAAAATATGAACTTCGTGCCGGCCAGTCTCCATTCCAGTATCCATTTGTCGAATTATCCTTACCACCAAAAGGTGTGGGTTCACCTAAATAATCAAAACCGGTCCAAATAAATTCACCTAAATTATTTGGTGTCTTTTCCAATGCTTCAAATTCAATATCTGGTGGATAAGCCCACGGTGGTCCAATAAAATCGTAGCTGGTTATTTCCAAGGATTCGTGCTTCTGATACTTTTCAATAGGTAAGTGATAGGTTCCACGGCTACTGACAGTACTAGCAGTTTCTGAACCATAAATTATCCAGTCGGGATACTTTTTCACCACCTCCTCATACTTTCGCGGTTTATAATTCCATCCCACCAAATCCAATGCTTCAGCTAGCCCGTTGTTTATTGGAGCTGGATAATAATTAAATCCAGCGGTAACAGGTCTAGAACTATCCTCATCACGACATATGCCGGCTAATTTATGGGCGATTTCCCTACCCTTAGTCTTATGCGCTTGCTCCATTATCTCGTTACCTATACTCCACATAACAACAGACGGGCTATTTCTGTAGGTACGAATCATATCACGTAAATCTTGCTCGTGCCATTTGTCAAAATGCTTGCTGTAATCATTTTTCACTTTTGGCGTTTGCCAAACATCAAATGCCTCTACTTGAATCATCAAGCCCATTTGGTCACAAAGCTGTACTTGTTCGGGTGAAGGTGGGTTGTGGCTTGTGCGTATGGCATTCACGCCCATTTCTTGCATGATTTCCAACTGTCGCTCTGTTGCTCGTTTGTTAACCGCTGCGCCTAGTGGACCTAAATCATGATGTAAGCAAACGCCTTTAAAACGCGTCTTTTTATCGTTGAGTTTGAAGCCAAAATCAGCTCCATAGGCAATTGTTCTAATGCCAAAAGTTGTTTTGTATGTGTCCAAAACCGTGTCGCCTTGCAGAATAGTTGTGATGGATTTATATAGATTTGGCGTATCTACATCCCAAAGCATTGGCGTTTCAATACTAGTGGTTTGAATTGCCTCAATTGTGCTGTTTTGTTTGGTTTGAACTCTACTTTTAATGTTTGCCACCTCTTTGTTGTTGGGGTCATAAATAACAGACTGTAAGTGAATCTCTTTATCCTTATCTGCAATGCTTTTAATTTCTGTCAGGATATGAACCGAAGCTTCATTCTCGGAAATGTTTGGCGTGGTGATAAACGTACCCCATTTCGGAACATGAATTTCATTGTTCATTTCCAGCCAAGTATTTCTGTAGATCCCTGCACCTGGATACCATCTCGAAGAAAAGTCTTCGGGAGATAGCTGAACAGCGATTACATTTGAACCTCCAAAGTTTAGATGCGGACTTAAATCAACCGAAAATCCGATATATCCATTCGGACGATCGCCGATTAGCTCACCATTAAGCCAAACTTTTGTGTTGTTCATGGCACCATCAAAATGAAGTGTCACATGCTTGCCTTTAGCAGAGTTTGGCACATCAAATTGTTTTCGGTACCAACCAATTCCGTGAAATGGCAATCCACCACTACGTGCATTATAGGAGCTGTCAAATGGCCCTTCGATGGCCCAGTCATGAGGCAAGTCTAGCGTTCTCCAATCAGAATCGTCAAAATCATTTTCTGATGCCCCTGCAGCTGCACCTTTGTGAAACTTCCACCCATCGTTAAAGCTTACCGGGTCAATGGTCATTTCATGACTGCAAGATTGAAGTACTGCAAGATTAATAAAAATAAAAAAGGATAGTGGTCTGAACATTGTTCTCATATTGATGTGCTTATTCATGCTTGTTTGTACGCATTCTTTCAGCCTCGCTGTCCATTGTATAACGGACGACATTCAATGCTTCGTTCCCTCTAGCTCGACGTATGGTTTTATACCAAACGTCTCGCATCTTGTTTAATTTGTCTGCATGTGCTAAGCTGTTGGCTAAATTGTATTGTTCGTCAGGGTCATTTTTTAGATTATAAAGTTCTTCATAAACTGCAGGCTCTCCGTTGAGTGGACCTTCAATAAAAGATTGGTAAATGGCTATTTGTGGGTCGTGATTTGCATAGAGCATACTTGTCATATTAACATTGTATTTTTTGGCAGTATCTATCAAGTATTGAGCAGATAAGTTTTCATTTTTATAATACCGAATGTATTTCCATTCTTTGTCTTGTACCGCCTCACAACGTGGGTTTCCAAAATGAGTAGACCATAAGTTTTCGGTAAATAAAACATCACGAACTGGAATGTCGTTTCCATTAATGATGTCATTAAGGGGCTTCCCTTGGTAGGATGCAGGAATGGGTACAGAAGCATAAGACAACATGGTGGGCGCCAAATCGATGGTTTGCACCAGCTGTTCGCTTATTATCCCGCGATTCTTTTTTGGAGAATTTGGATCATAAATAATCATGGGTACACGTGTACATACCTCATAACACAACGCTTTTCCTCCCAAGCCATTTTCACCCCAAAAAATACCATGATCTGAAGTAAAAATAATGATAGTGTTTTTATCTAGGTTTCGATCTTTAAGCGTTTGCCTAAGGTTGCCTACAAGCGCATCTATCCCTGTGACTGCTTGCATATTACGAATGATACGTTCGCGTAAGTCTTGCTCGTTATCCACAAAATCATAAATATCTTGTCGATCATTTGCGTGCAATACATATGCTGGTAGCTTTGGTGTTGTGATTGCCTCTTTTTCTGTGTAATATTTTGGCAATGGGATCTCTTTGTTACGATACAAGGTTTTATAGGTTTTGGGATCGTTTGGACGTAGCTTCATTGTGCTGGTGCTTGCGCCGTGTGGTAAGTTAAAATTGATACTCATACAAAAGGGCTTGTCTTTTGGAATTCTTGCTAAAAAGTGCTTTGCGCCTTTAAGCTTGTGTTCGTTGCTTAAAAAGTCTGTAACTCCTTCATCTAAAATCTCAACTTGTGTATCGTTTGCAGCTCCTTTAAAAATTTCATGTCGTTCCTTAGGGTAAAACATAAGATGTCCGTGACCCGCATACCAATAATCAAAGGAGGCTTCCATGATTCCCGATTTATAGCCACCAATTCCTATGGGAACGTGATTTTTCCCAATGTATCCAGTGTAATACCCATTTTTTCGCAACACAACAGGATACGACTCACCCCAAGCATCTGCTGACACACTCGTTCCCGAATTAAAATTTACGCCATGTTTTCGTTCAAATTGGCTTAAAAACATCGATGCCCTGCTAGGTGTGCAAATTGCACTTGTAACATGCGCATTTGTAAATAGTATACCATCTGCTGCCAGTTTATCTAAATGTGGCGTTTGAATTAATTCATTTCCCGTACAGCCTAATAAATCGTAGCGATGATCATCGGTTAGAATAAAAATTATGTTGGGCTTGTCATTAGAGAATTTTTGTGCTTTTGCATTAAGTGAGAATACAAGTACAGCCCATATCAAAATACAAATCTGCTTGTTTCCTAGCAGACTACAATGACCATGATGATGTATTGGATTATTCAAAATGTTTTTGTTCTTTTTTAGATAATGAATTTTTTCGAATCATCTTCGTATTTGTTTCCTCCAAAACAACATTTTCCATGTGAGGATCATCCCATAACGGAGGCATTAATTCATGATTCCAATTTTTATAATATTCTGATAATTCAGACACAATTGCTGGCATTTCTTTTGAAATATCGTTTGTTTCCATTTGATCTTTTTCTAAATCAAAGAGCATTCGTTTGTTCTTATAAGCACTTTTAATCAACTTATATCTTCCCTTTCTAATTGCATATTCTTCTCCATTTGCAACACGCCAATATAGCGTTCTAGTTAAAACCTGCTGATTTGTCTTATTTAGAACTGGAAGCAAGTTAATACCGTCTAATTTATCGGAATTCTTAATATCTTGACCAGCTGCAGCCAAACAAGTAGCAAATATGTCAAGAGAAATAATGGGGTCGTTGTACTTTATTCCTACAGGAAGTCTTTCTGGCCAAGAAATAACAAACGGAACTCGAATTCCACCTTCAAATAGCATTCCCTTGTGACCACGAAATGGACCATTATCTGCTGCATCAAGGCGACCACCATTGTCACTGAGAAAAATAATCATGGTGTTTTTTCTAATTCCTAAATCTAACAAGAGATCATCTATTTGCCCAACTCCTTTGTCAATTCCTGCTACCATAGCTCCATAAACGCTTCTTTTCCCAAACTCTATGTGAGATGTTTTTTCTAAATATTCCAATGTGGTGTGATCTGGACTATGGGGTGCATTGTAAGACAAAAACATAAAAAAAGGTTTGTCTCCATTTTCCTTTATGTTTTTTAGAGCTTCTTTTGTAAAATCATCAGTAAGGTAAGTTAAGCTACTGGGTTTGATAATAGAGTCATTTCTTTGGATATGCATTCGCCCATTTTTTGAAGGCATTCCCCAATAATTCATGTTACCACCTGAAAAGCCAAACCATTTATCAAACCCTCTGTTATGAGGAAGAAAAGATTTGTGATCCCCAAGATGCCATTTGCCTATTGCATACGTATTGTATCCAGCGTCTTTTAACTTATCAGATAACGTCACCTCGTTTAGAGAAGTTCCTAATTCAGAATTTTTAGGTTGATAAGGCACATTGTGTTCATGTCCAAAACGTTGTTGATATCGGCCAGTGAGAAGACCAGCCCTTGAGGGGCTACAATAGGGATGAGTTACATAAGCAGATGTAAAGTTAATCCCCTCCATTGAAATTTTATCTATGTTGGGAGTAAGGATGTCATCAGACCCATTGAAACCGACATCTTTATATCCTAAATCATCGGTAAGAATCAAAATAATATTTGGTTGCTTGTTTAAAGCTTTAAATGGTTCCTTTTTGATATATTGGTCACAACTACATGCTGAAATGAATAGTAAAATCAAATACAAAGAACTTCTGAAAGTCATATTACATTATTTCAAGAAAAGTTCAATTACAGGGATTTCTGTATTTGGCTTACGAACGGGGATATTTAAAGTTATACCTTTGTCATTTTTATTAACATCATCCATCCACGCTCCTTTTTTAGTTCCCATTTTTAGTTCTGACGCATCTTTCAAAATCTGTGCATACTTTACTTTTCCAGCTAAATTAGGAAGATAAATTGTTTTAAATGGCCAATTTAACACATGGACATAAAGCCGATTTGTCTTTGGATTATAGGTTAGTAAACAGTTGTCAGGTGCTTTTATATCATCTGGTGCAGCTGTGCAACCATAAATCGAACGACTATTGTATTTCATCCATTCATGTGTTGCTTCCAAACGGTCAACAGCTTCATCTTGAATAATTCCTCGGGCAGTTGGGCCAACATTCAAAAGTAGATTACCACCCTTGCTAACGGTTTCAATTAGCATGACTATAGTCTGTTTTGGACTCTTCCAAGTGTATTGGTCTCTATGATAGCCCCATGAGCCAGAAAATGTTTGGCACGTCTCCCATGGAACTTTTCCCCCTTCGAAAGTTACCCAATTCTTTGGCATAAATTGCTCAGGGCTTTTATAATCCCAACCACCTTCTTCTTCCAGGTCCATTCGATCGTTGAGAATTATATTTGGCTGTAGTTTTCGAATTTGCTTGTATAGTGCTTCTGAATTCCAATATGATTTACCCTTTCCATTTTTTTTATGTGGATATGAAAAGTCAGCAAACAAAACGTCAATTAGACCATAGTTTGTCATGAGCTCTGTTATTTGATTCATAAGAAAACGCTGAAACTTTTTCTTGTCTCGATTTTTATCATTTTCAATTTCCTGCTGGTTATTCCTTTCTGGGTGTATGTGTTCGTTAACCAAAAAATCTGGATGATGCCAATCAATTAACGAATAATACAAACCAATTCGGATACCCTCTGCTCTAAATGCCTCAATTAATTCTTTTAGAAGATCTCTTGCTATTGGAGAATTGGTTACCTTATAATCAGAATAATTTGTGTCATACATTGAAAACCCATCGTGATGCTTTGCAGTAAATACTACATATTTCATTCCTGCCTTTTTTGCAAGGCTAGCCCATTCGCTGGGGTCATATAGATCCGGATTAAAGAATTCTACATATTTTTTATAATCTTTTTTAGAGATTTGCTCATTACTCATAACCCATTCATGCCGAGCAGGTAAGGCATATAGTCCCCAATGAATGAACATGCCAAATCGCGCTTCGCTCCACCATTGCATCCGCTCCACTTTTTCCGATGGAATTGCAAATTCGTTGATGTTTTGTGAAGATAAAGGGGTTATAAAAGTTAAAATAGTAGCAAATAGACTGTACAGAAATTTCATTTTGATTATCATTTTTAGACAAAATTAAATCACACTCTCTTTAAATTAGTGAAGAAATGTTTCATGTTGTGTTACAAATGGTCTTTTAAATAAAATAATTAGATTAAATATCATAGCTTTATAAAGTCATTTTAATTTATGATCAAATCACACAACCTTATTGTAAAATCCCCTGGCCGCATCAACCTGATTGGCGAGCACATTGATTACAATGGCGGGCATGTACTGCCGGCAGCGATAGATCGTAAAGTCACCATGTGGTTTAGAAAAAAGGACAACAGCCACTAGCATATGCATATGTCGTTTTATCCACACTTACTTCGCTCAGCCGAGGTCAAGAAATTTATGGTGGGCTACGAGATGTTTGCCAATCCCCAGCGTGACATCACGGCTGAGCAAGCCGCACAACGCTTACGTGATTGTGCAACCATACACTATTCAAAAAACAAAACATAAACAAAACCATTAAAAACAAAATTTGTCCCGGTGTGTAGTCCCAATTGATCTGTTTTCGAAACAGAACTTGGAATTTTTAGATTATTTTCATTGGCTTAATTGAAAAAAAATATCCCCAAAAATAAAAAATTATTTTTGAGGATAATTGTAGCGGGAGCTGGACTCGAACCAGCGACCTTCGGGTTATGAGCCCGACGAGCTACCTACTGCAAATTGTTGATTATCACGTATCTATCTTTTTGATTTTCAAAACTGACAGTAAATACTGACAGTATGAACTCATTTAAAGTAACAATTGGACATGACAAAAAACAAGTATTTATTAACGTTTATTATAATGATACTCGTTTTAGATTTTGGAATGGGAAAGTGATTGGTATAAAATTAAGATGTATTGACAACCCAACACTACTTAAAGCTGCATTTGAATTAAAGTTAAGAGAAGGGTGGAGGCCTACATTGAAGAAAAAGTCAGTTAAGGAACTACCTGTAACAGTTATTCAGGCACTCCAAAAGGGAGTTGACACAAAGATTGCTCAAGGGTGTTCACAGCGCTTTATAAAGGATGCTAAACGTATTGTAACACTTTGGAAGCGATATGAGAGAGAACAGCGTTTAAGTAATCTTACTATTGACAAATTACAAGCATCACACATTAGAAACTTCCTTGTAAGACCTAACTGGAGCTCAAAAACACAACGAACAGTAAAATCTACTTTAAGTCCATTACTGTCTGAATTTACTCCTAATTTAGTTCAAAGCGTAAGACTAAAGAAACCCACCTCAACTCTTCATAAACCATTTGATAATGTTAATGAGGTTCTTGATGCTGTCAGAGATTATAATCAACAGCTATACCTATGCTGCTTAATGACCTATGGTTGCCTTTTAAGGCCTCACAGAGAGATTAGAGAACTAACTTGGTCAGACTTTTCAGAAGACCTTACATACATTCATTT
>NZGN01000123.1:0-7735 GCA_002691045.1 Marinovum sp. | reverse complement strand
TTTGAAAATAGCAGACGAGAAGTTTGATATCAGATGTTTTGCAATTAAAAGGTCGTAATAGATCTTCAACATAGCTCATAGTAAATCGGGTTTGAGGCAATAGCTCTCCCGGAAACATCCTTTTTCCTGTATTTGAAAATGGCTCTGCCGGCACTTGCCCACCTAGCCAAACCATATCCCGCAATTTTTGCGCCTGCCGCCACGGTAAGTTCAACTGCCAATCCCAAACGCGTGGAGGCCAAGAGTCTTCTCTAGGAATGTATTTGTCGTATGTGTTGCGCAATTCGCGCATAGCAAGTGCACCCACTTTAGTCTTGGAACCATAGGGGAGTATATCGTTATACGGAATTGCGGTAGCAGGTGGCCCAGGCTCTTTGAAATAATCCGCACGGGCCTTTGCCAAAGGCGCCCACTCCTTTCTACTCGTTCCAAAGTAGTAGCTTTCCAGCTTGATACTATCCTGAAGTGAAGCACCAACGGACCTAAGCGATTTATCCAAAGATTGCATAATTAGATGCGTTTGTTTAACACCATCAGTCTCATTAGAAGTAAGATCATCAAAGAGTCCAGCAGTACGATTGGCTAAAGCAATAAACTCGCCTGTACGCAAAGCTGAGGTAACAGTAATCTGTTTATGGGAGGAACTGGAAGGTGTATTTAAAACCTTTGTTTCAAATCTGTATTTTTGTTCAGAACGCCAATTTCTTTGTGCTATGACCTGTATTTGCACTTCTTGTCCGGAGAACGGCTGTAGTCGAGCAGGTAGAGAAGAAATTACGGGCGCTGGATCTTTAGGAAGCAACTCAAGCAAAATTTGTATTAATTCGAATTCATCGATTTCTTCAGTGGGGCTGTAAAATATTTTTAATCTTACGATATCAAGTATACTGCAGTTTTCTTTGGCTAATGCCGATTTTATATTTTCCAGAGTACCTTCCAATTGTGTTCTTAGTTTGTAGGGATTTTGAATATTGCCAAATTCGTCAAAATCACCAGCTCCACCCACAAAAGAAATATTACTTGCTGATGAACTTATCTCATGTGGTTCCTCGAGCGGTAAACGCCAATTACTTAATTCAGCCATAGTAACATCCTATTACAAACACTTTTTCTCTCAAGCTTAATCATTTTTGATAATTTAACTATAGGTTAGCTGAGATTTGGAGTCTTATTGCTTGCCTAGTGAAGTATAAAGGAACGTTAGGTTTATAAGTCTTTTTGTAAACCTGTGATTTTAGAATAACCTAAGACATATATCTTCTTCAAAAAACTTGCGAGCGCAGTATCTTAGCAATGTAACCGCTACTAGTTTTTGACCCCCACCCTTTTGATCACAAAGTTAGCAGTAAAATGTTCCCCCTGAGTTCCCCTACAGAAGGTTACAGTTTCAGACTTAGACCACCTCAAGACACTGTTGGGCTTCTTCACTCCATATCATTCCTACGGGGCAAAATTTATCTGGATCATGCCGTCTGTCTGGACAAGCTGGTGCTTCATCTGCAATCAGTTGATGACTGATAAAAATAGTTATTATGCTAATCAGGATGGTGCGCATAAAGTTAATTTCATCACATCTTAACTTGCAGTTCCCCAGTAATTGTATCCCAACCATTTAGGGGTTTTGGGCAAATACATTGTTTCTAAATTATCAACTGAAAATCCAGTCTCTTTCAAGAGATTAGGAATATCCCTATTTAGATTACACCCACCCTGAAAAATTGGCCAAAAAAAGTTTATAAAGTTTTGCATTTTTTTAACATTTTTCTCCGGAGCCATTCCATGCTCACAGAAAACTAGGGTACCCCCTTCTTTAAGTACTCTTCGTATTTCTAGTAGCGCAGCCAACGGATCAGGAATACTACATAGCGTATATGTCAGCAATGCTGTATCAACAGAGCCGTTCTCTAGTGGTATCTTTTCAGCACCTGTCTCTAAAAACGTAATTGGGAAATTGACATCTTTCACTAATAGGCCAGCCTGACGTAGCATCTCCTTATCTGGTTCAAGTGCGTAGAGTTTTTCTACTTTATTTTCATCGTAGAAAGCGAAGTTCAGCCCACTTCCACAGCCAATCTCCAACACGATCCCGTTGCATAATGGTAAAACCTTCTCTCTCTGCTTTTTTATTGGTTTAGTGCCGCATCCAGCATTAATCATTTTGGGTAATACATATTTATTATAGATTCTCATATATAAACACTCCCTAAAACTCGATGCATCTTAGAAACCAAGCGTACCCGTTGTGATATATTTATATTGACCTTAAACAACTACGGAAAGTGTACTAATTCAGAAAATGCGACAGTAAGATAACTAGCAACTAAAGCAGTCTAGGTTTTGATTCTAAATCACTATACCCCTTGTCACTCACAAAGACTTTTATACGAATTAGGTCATTTGCCATGTCCGTGGCGTCTTATATGGCATGATTTTTAACTTGGGTTACTGTTGAGTTAAATTTGGAGGCGCAAATGGATACATACACTAAAACAATGATAACCATCATTACTGTATGCATTGTCGTTGTTACCTTATTGCTAGTTGGAAGCTTAATATTCGAGGGTCATGACCACTATGACGACCATGATTACGGTTATGCTGAAGAATTATATGAGAAGTTAGAAACAATTAGCCACCGTATTGATGAACTAGAAGAACGTTTGGAAAAGTAAGTCCCGTGCAAACCATCCTAGCAATCATATTCATTACAGTTGCAAATCAAGTCCAAAAAAGCATGGGCGCCTCAAGGAAAAATCCTAAAGACGCCCATGTCTCTAATCCAACCCGCTAAAGACCTTCAATGCGGTCGAGCCGCATATCCTGCCTAGGAGTGCATTGCAGTGTCAGCTTGACCCGTTTGCTGCTTCAGATGTCGGCTTGAACCGTTACTCTTCTCGCTCTCCCTTGCCGATACTTTCCTGGTTAAGATCCAAGGATCTTAACCCTTCCAGCATCTGTTCTCCAACAGTTGTAACACGATTTAGACTTAATCCTGTTTCCAGCATTGAGCCTGAAAACTCATTACCCCCAGACTAGATTAAGTATACCGTGGCATACGATTCTTTCTCAATCAACATTAAATTTTTTTGGAAGTGTAGTTATCAACAACTTTTTACTTTATCCACAGTTCTATCCACATTTTTCCATTTCATCCACAGAAAATGTGGGCAGAATGTCGCACCTGGGAGGATTCGAACCGCCTAAAATAGCTATGTTACCTACCTATCACACACACGGAGGAGACAAGCACGCGCACGGACGCGCGCATTTGAAGTCAGAAACATCCGAATTCATTATGGCACCTCTTTAAGATTAACATTAATCACATTTTACCCGAGCATATCAAACGAGGTTAGTATTGTTGACTCCTCAACTGCAACTGTGTTTTATATAAGAGTTCTTATGGGACTGGGCGACTCCAGTTAATTCGTTTTGGGAGGACATTAATTGTAGAGTCGCCATTTTAATTTTAGTTAAAAATTATTTATGAGTTATAGTATTTCTAGCTGCACTTGCAGCATTTGACAGCATTAATACTTTGTACTGCCTTCTAAGCATAACATTTTCTTTTTATGTTATGCACAAATTATAGCATATTTAGCTGTAATATCTATCATTTATTGGGTCAAAACTGCTACGAAATTAAATCAAATCTCTTTACGCATAGTCAACCTTGATTTACGCTGCAATGCAGCGTATATGTATTAGTGTAGGGTGGTTCCTCCCAATTTTCCACCCCTTAACTAAAAACGCCAATACTCCTCAGACCAGGTTGTTGGCGTTTTTTTATTTAAAAGAGGACTTCTTCGATGAACCGAAACCAATGTAACACCGTTGCGACCAAAGGAAAAAAACTGAGTTAACAAGAAAGCTAAGGCCAACTCATGCAAAGTATCCTTTAGTACAATGTAACTAGATTATGCATCCCGAAAGCTACGCATCGTATATTCACAATAAAATTAAGGCTCATATTTAAATCCACAGCCTATTTTCTTGCGTATTAAGTTGCATAACTAGGAGTCGAACAATGAACGCACGCAAGGATTTCATAGAGTATGAAGCTGTACTAAGGTACTGTTGTAAAAAAACAAAGAACAATCACGAGCAAGCTGTACATTACGGACAGTTGAGCGGTTATTTCACTACTAATAACAAACTCACGCCAATGGGCCGCCGGATAGCTCAGTGTATAGAAGACGGATTAGCTGCTTAGTAATCTGACGTTTGATTATTTGTTTGAAGTTAGCATGAACTGCTTATGCTTACCTTGACCAATAATCTTTCCAAGGTTCTGCTGATACGTGTTCGTTAAAATTAGATACCAACGCCATTATATACCCATCTTTAGTGAGACGATTCTTTTTATCTAATAGACCTTCATCTCTAGCAATCTGAACCGCCCTTTTCAAATGGTCAGTCTTACCAACACGCTTACAGTGATTAATCACAATAATTTTCTGGACTTTATTACCAACAAACACAGTTAGAGCTCCTTCATGGAACAACGGTTTATCTGTTGGCTACAAGAGAAGGCTACAGTATTCACAGCAAAAAGAAACAAAAAAATTTGCTTGTTGGTAGATGTTAAAAGATTGCCCAAAAATTAGGACTTAAGGAAAGTTTTGCCTCATAAAAAGGACATTAATTGTTGATAACTACAGATTTGCCAGCCGTAGTTTTACTTTTGAGCCTTTAGACATGACCATCAAGTATGAAAGCTGACACGGTGTTTGATGAAATGTGGGCTGACGGATCTTCGATTCGGCGCCCATATAAAAATATCAAGACTTGGCTCGATGGTGAGGAACGAAATTCTCTTAAAGCAAAACGTCGGGACGCTAACGATTTATTTAGACTTACAGGCATCACATTCAATGTATACGGCTCAGAAGAGGGCGAGGAAAGGCTTATACCGTTTGACATTGTTCCCAGGGTGATAACTTCTAACGAATGGACTAAAATTTGCAAAGGCCTGGAACAGAGAGTCCGAGCTATTAATGCATTTTTATACGATATCTACCATGATCAAGAAATCGTAAAAGCAGGTGTACTACCACTTGAGATGCTTAAGAACAACCCAGCATTTTTATTGCAGATGATGGGGGTAAATCCACCTGGTCAAATTTATACACACATATCAGGTGTTGATATAATTCGAACAGCAGAAAATGAATTTTATGTTCTTGAGGATAACGTGAGAACGCCCTCAGGCGTGAGTTACATGTTGGAAAATAGAGAAACTATGCTGCAAATGTTTCCTGAGTTATTTACAAAAAACAGGGTCCAACCAATACAGAATTATCCGCAAGAACTGCTTTATTCTTTGAAGCACACATTGCCGGAGACTGCGGAAAATAAACCGACTGTCTGTTTGCTTACACCAGGGCTTTACAACTCTGCATATTTCGAACATGCATTTTTAGCAGACCAGATGGGAATAGAGCTAGTACAAGGAAACGATTTGAAAGTGGTGGACGGTTTTTTAGCTATGCGCACTACACAAGGTCATCGTAAAGTAGACGTAGTATATAAACGCCTGGATGACGAATTCCTCGACCCATTAAATTTTAACGAAAAAAGTAGTTTAGGCGTACCAGGTCTATTTGACGTCTATAGAAAAGGTCGGGTTACGATTGCAAACGCACCAGGAACAGGCATTGCCGATGATAAAGCCATGTATTCATTCATGCCGGAAATCGTACAGTTTTACAGCGGGGAATTTCCTCTACTGCAAAATGTGCCAACATGGCGATGCGCAATTAAGGATCAATTAAATTACGTATTAGATAACATACATGAGTTAGTTATTAAACGGGTTCATGGTTCTGGCGGATATGGCATGCTAATAGGGCCAACGGCCACTAAGAAAGATATAGCAACTTTTAGAAGAAAGTTGCTAGCAACACCTCAAGATTACATAGCCCAACCGACATTGAGTTTGTCCACCGTGCCAATTTTCACAAGCAAGGGCTTTGCTCCAAGACATGTCGATCTAAGACCATTCGTTCAAATGTCACCAGAGAAAATAAATATTGTTCCTGGCGGGCTAACACGAGTCGCTATGTCAAAGGGATCGTTAGTAGTTAATTCTTCACAGGGCGGAGGAACCAAGGATACTTGGGTTCTAGAAAACTGATGTTGGGCAATACGGCTAACGGTCTTTTTTGGACCTATCGACTGTTGGAAAGAGCTGAAAATATGTCTCGTTTGATAGAAACTGGACAAAGGATAGCCTTGACACGGTTAAATAGCTCTGATGAACAATGGTTATACGTTATGCAAACCGCAGCAGTAGCTTCAGAATATAAAAGATATTATAGTAAAATCGAAAAAGAGGCAGCTTTGGATTGGATGTTAAAACATCCAGAAAATAAATCATCTATTTTATCTAGTATTACTTCTGCACGGCAAAATGCAAAGATGGTTCGACACGCTCTAACTACCGATGTTTGGGAAGCAATTAATGGATCTTTCCTTGATATTCAAAACCTTCTCAAAAATAAGATTAGAGAGAGAGATCTCCCAATAGTTCTTCGCACAATTAAACAGAGCGCGGCTCTTGTACGTGGTGCAACGTATGGAACAATGTTGAGAAATGAAGAGTATGATTTTTGTCGTCTGGGTACATTTATTGAACGCGCAGACAACACAGCACGAATTCTGGACGTAAAATACTACGTCTTATTACCCTCTGCAAAAGCTGTAGGCACTTCAATTGACAATGTTCAATGGGAAACAATTTTGAGATCAGTATCTGCTTATGGAGGATTTAGACTGGAATATGGACATGAAGCTGGACCTGGTGACATTGCCAAGTTCCTTATTTTAGATAAACGCATGCCTAGAAGTTTAATTTATTGTTGTGAGATACTCAAACTTCATCTTTTAAGTTTATGTTCCACTTATCGCAATAAACCGGCATCTTTTTCACAAATAATGCAGTTACAAAATAGGTTTTTAACTCATGATATTGAGGCAATTTTTGAATTTGGTTTGCATGACTTTCTACAAAAGATGATTTCTCTTTTTGCAGATTTGAGTGAGCAAATCGAAATTGATTATAGATTTTACAAATGAAGAAGTTGCACGTTACTCATAAAACAAAATACTCATTTGAGGCAGCACCATTAAGCGGTCTGCAGCAAATAAAAAAGACACCCTACTCAGATGCTTGCCAAACTGTTTTAAATTGGTCTCTTTTACTTACAGGGGCAAAAGAAGAACTTACATTTACAGATTCTTTTAACAATAATGTTAATTTGATACGAGTTGAACCAGGAACAAAGGACCTAGTAATAGAATGTGAAGGACATGTGGAAGTAATGGATAAGTCTGGAGTACTTGGTTATGAAGCAAGCAAGATACCTTTATGGCTTTGGACTGAGTACACCAATTTGACCAAGCCTGGATCAGGGATTAGAAAATTTGCAAAGGGCTTGCCATTAAAAGATGATATAGGTGGTTTTCATAAACTTATGGAACTCATAGGCGGTTCACTAGACTTTCAGAAGAACATTACGAACGTAAAAACTACTGCTGAGGAGGCCTTTAGAAAAGGCTCTGGCGTTTGCCAAGATTTTACAAATATATTCATAGCTTGTTGCAGGCTACATGGACTACCAGCGCGTTATGTATCTGGTTTTCTACTTTTAGAGAACAAGCAAATTCAAGAAGCTATGCATGCTTGGGCTGAGGTTTTTATAGAAGGTTTAGGTTGGGTAGGTTTTGACACAGC
>NZGN01000014.1:0-9562 GCA_002691045.1 Marinovum sp. | reverse complement strand
GCTCTGGCTCCGGCTCTGGCTCCGGCTCTGGCTCCGGCTCTGGCTCCGGCTCTGGTATAGAAAAAACGGATTCTTCTTGGCTTGTGGTTTCATCTGCCCACTGAGGCAAGTTTGGTTCTTCATCCACTTCGTCGCCAAATGTGGCCCCATGATAGTCCTGGGCATCGGAAACCTTGTACTCAGACTCTGGATCACCTTGTATCTCGTACTGAACTGTGATTCTCTCCCCGACCTCTATCCTCCCGACTCCCCATGTAATGTGAGTACCTTCTCTCGCTGGCTCCTTGGTGTATGAAGAGTCGATATCACCCGATAAAGTAGACTTAACTGAGGAGTTCTCCAAAGAAAATGTTCCGGGTACGACATCATGAAGAGCGAGGTCTTCGAGAGCGCTATCAGAATTATTCTGGAAAACTAGAAGGATTTCATACCTTCCCAATCCTCCTGCAGGATATACTTCCTTACCTGTAGTGAAACCTCTACGTTTGTGGACTACTGTTATCTGAGGGGGCCTGGTTACATTTCTTGTGGCAACTGGTCCGAATCTCTCTGAACTGAAGTCTGCTCTAGCCGGAGCTACCAGTGTGCCATTATCTTTAGAAGGCTCACTTGCGTTAAGAGGATACTTGATAATCAGTTTTTTTCCTGGCTGAAGCCCCAGTGGAGCGGACGTACCGACAGTGATTCTAAGTGCGTGACCCTGTCCATCCGGAGATATCATTTTCTCCTCTAATTGAGTCCCATTGACTACCTCGACTCTATATTGATCTTCATTTAGCTCCGATGAACCCATCTCAATAGAAATCGACTCAGGAGATGGCGGGGAAAATATTCCAGGTATGTCATCTAATAATCTCATGACATTGATTGTTGCCGAACCCTTATTCTCAACAGTAATTGTTGTCTCTACGTCTGAGCTAACATAAGTTCTAATTCTGGAACGATCAAACTTCTTGAGTATTTCAGCATCTAGTACTGTCAGTTTTTGTTCTTTGACAGTTATCTCTCCTCTTGACTCTGAGGATGCCCTAGGTAGTATTGAGTATGAAAGCGTGGGGAATGTAAACCTTGGTTGGTCGTCGGATCTGACAGTCTTTACCATAGAATCCCAGCTTCCTTCGGGCGGTAATACGATTCTCAAATCAGAAGAGTCCAATATTGGCTCTTCTCTGCCTGCCAATACTACTGTAATATCCGAAAGTGTAACGACGAATGATGACTTATTCTCGAAGACAAATTTGCTGTGCCAGATACCCGGGCGATCGTCTTCAGTGGGGGTGACGAAAGGAGCGGCCCTACTTCTTGCTGAAATATTCTCAAAATTTACTCTCGACACCGTATGATCGGCCGAATATGTGGCTGTGACTTTCCCTGCAGGAATCTTGGTAACATCTTTCGTGGTTACCATGGGCAGCAACTCCAGGGTTTGGCTCTGTCCGACGGACAGTCTTCCAACAGACCATGTAATATCTGAACCATCAACTGAATATTCGGGACCCTCGGGGATATCAAAATTATCGGGAAACGTCCTAGTTACCTCAATACCTGAAAGGTTGACTGTAGAGATGTTTTCAATTTTGATGATTACTGAAATTTCTTGTGGATCATCAGAGTGGACTAATGATAGACTGGCCTCTTGATCTCTTTCTGAATTAGTATCTACTCTCTCATTGAGAATCAGCATTCTTGGCCCATTAGCAGTGTATGGGATGACCGTTTCTTCCGTGGCCTCCAACTCTCTGACTGTAACCATGTTGTTTCCCAAATCTGTTGATTCAAATTCACTCAGAGACACCTCGATATCCCATGCCCTATCTTTACGACTAGAATTTCTGAGAATTAGTTCTCCCTCAATTGATTGGTTTCTTATTGAGCCATCTGGATTTACAGTTGAGGTTTCTATCTCACTCAGTGTGGCGTGTAGTTTGTCGCCAGGTATAGAATCCACCTCTAATGCTGGCCTGAGACTTGAAGATTGGGCGGATTGGCTCTCCGTAGCCGGCGCGGATATAGCATTGAGACTGTCCTCAATATCATCAGATTCGTCCCACTCCCCCAATTCTTCGGCAGACCTCTCTAAAGCCATTAAAGAGTCCTCAATACTTGTTTCTTCATCCTGGACATCGGGAAGTCCTTGTACAGTAAAAGGTGTTTCCAATTCAGTATCAATGATTGAGTCCTCGACGGGCTCGAAACCGGGCGGGGGAGGAGGCGGGGGGATTTCAATCCCATTCTGGATTTTTTCAGATATTACCTCTTCTATGGCCTCATTTTCATAATCTAAATCGATATCAGGCGGTGGAGGAGGAGGAGGAATAGGGAATCCAGGAGGGAGAGGGGGCGGTTGTTCTGTCATGGGCGGTGCCACCTGTTTGAGCAGAGAGGCAACAATACTCTGTATAACGGTTGCTTGAGGATAGGTGTAAACAAGTCAGACATCCTTGAAGTCTATTAGCCAGAACACTATCGTAAGTACATGGATGGAACAACCCCCCCAGTACTTTTCGTCGTTGGAACAGCAGGAGCTGGCAAGAGTACCCTAGTAACATCTTTCCAAAGGTGGTCAAGATTCCTAGAAGTTGAAACTCTAGCTATTAATCTGGATCCGGGTGCTGAAAGAGTACATTATGATCCTGAATTTGACGTAAGAGATCTGATTTCTTTATCCGAAGTAATGGATGAATATGATCTGGGGCCAAACGGTGCGCAGATTCTAGCTGCAGATTTGGTCGCGTCACAGGCTATTGATATTCATGAAGAACTAGATGGCCTTTCTGGAGACATTATGGTCATTGATACGCCCGGACAGGTGGAGTTATTCGCATTCAGGGAAGCATCTAGTCACTTAGTGGAAGTTCTGGGCAGGGGTAGGGCCTGTCTGGCCTTCCTATTCGATCCTATGCTTTCACAGACGCCAAGTGGTTTCGTGTCGCAAATGTTACTCTCATCGATTGTCCACTTCAGACTTGGACTACCTACGGCTAATTTTCTCTCAAAATCAGACTTACTAGAGCCGGAGACTCTTGAG
Organism: Marinovum sp.; assembly: GCA_002691045.1. Lineage (GTDB taxonomy): Bacteria > Pseudomonadota > Alphaproteobacteria > Rhodobacterales > Rhodobacteraceae > Salinivivens. The sequence continues at coordinate 6,534 of NZGN01000014.1, read as the reverse complement.
AAAATAGTTGAGTGGGGGGATAACCTAAGTGCATTAGAAGCCGCTCTATATGAGGAGTCGTCGAATCAGTCAATGGTCCACGGTTCAGGAAGTCAGAGAGCTGAATTTGCTATTGGCCAACTCAGAATGATGCAACACGCATCTATTCAGCCTGGACTAATCCCTCTGTCTAGTGAGAATGAAGATGGATTAGCCGATGTCCTGACATTCGTACAGAGTGTGTATGGCGGGATGGCCGATACTCGTGATGGTTTTGCAGGAGATATTGAGCATGAGAGAAACTGAACCAAAAATGGACCTGCTAGCAATAGATGATTTCAATGGAGAGCTCCAGCAATTAATCGATTGGGCCATTAGAATGAAGAATGACGATGGCTTTGCTGATAGTTTCAAGCCTTTAGATGGGATGTCCATAGGTTCGATATATGAAAAACCGTCCACAAGGACAAGAGTTTCCTTTGAGGTAGGGGTCAGTAAACTTGGAGGACAGCCACTAACATTGCTCGCAAATGACATTCAGCTGGGAAAGAGTGAGTCAATAGCAGATACAGCTGCAGTATTGTCTAGATTTATGGATGGTATCACGTACAGATGCTTCGGCCATTCAGATGTGCAAGAATTGGCCAAGCATTCTTCAGTTCCAGTAATTAACGCGCTTTCTGATATGCATCATCCATGTCAGGCGGCTGCAGACTTAATGACGATAACAGAGAAGATTGATTCTGTCAAAGGTCATGTTTCATGGGTAGGTGATGGCAACAATGTTCTGCATGACTTGATGCTTGGTTGTGCGTCTCTTGGTATCGATATCAAATATGCAACTCCCGTAGGATTTGAGCCAGACGCTGATGTAGTCTCTAGGGCTGTTACAATGGCTAGTGACAATGGTTCCAGTGTCATCTCCTCCAATGACCCAGTTGAGGTCGTAAGTGATGCCGGAGTGGTATACACTGATGTTTTTGTATCCATGGGAGAAGAGAGCTTAGATGGGAAGATGAGTGCATTTGATGGTTTTCAGATCAATGAGGAGCTAGTTTCCCATGCTGATTCTAATTACTTATTCATGCATTGTCTACCTGCACACAGGGGAGAGGAAGTCACGGATGGCGTTATTGACTCTAAGAATAGTGTAGTTTTCGACCAAGCGGAGAATAGGATGTGGGCGCAGATGTCCCTTCTGACAAGAATGTGTAATGAAGCGGCATGGCACACCTACAATGAGTTGTACTAGATTAGCGAGCTTATGAGTAGCGCTGCGAGGCAAAGTAGCATTGACTTCTTCAAGAGACTTGATGCAGAGGCATCTTCCCCAATAATTATCCTTCCTTTTACCATCATCAAGGTCATTACAGCGGGAATCACTAAGACAACGTGGAGTGGGGGGAAAATACCTATGGCGAAAGGCAATAAGACAGAGGCTAACGCTAGAATAGACATCACCCAAGCAACAGTTCTTGCATTTTCAGAACCGATTCTCATTGCTAGTGTATTTCTTCCCTCATCTCCTTCCATATCCTGGACATCTTTGATAATCTCCCTAGATGTATTGTAGAAAATACCAACGAAAAATAAAGACCATGCTTTATGACTAAATGGCTCAAATACCGCAGAGGCGCCGAAAACTACTACCAATCCTACTGAGATGCTGATTGAAATATTGCCAGGAAGGCCCTTGTCTTTGAGCCGGAGCCCGAATGGGAACTCATAATTTATGAGTAAGATTAGTGCCATTATCCAGATAGCCAGTGACGGATACCAATCTGAGACCTCGAATCCTTCTACTGGATTTGATTCTGATATTAACCAGTAGCAGAGAGCAATGCTGAGGATAGAAGAAATCATAGTTATTGCAGTAGCAGTTTTTGCATGATTAAGAGAAATTCTTCCACTAGGCAGGGGTCTGTCGGGACGATTAACTAAGTCAATTTCAAAATCATAAATATCATTCAATGCATTCCACGAACACATGAAGAAAAGAACAGATGAAGCGTGTAGTATGGTGATCTGTGCCAGTAACCCTTGAGGGACATCCCCTAAAGCTATGATAGATCCTAAGAAAACACCGAAAACACCTGTGAGATTGTTTCCCAGACGAAATAATGTGGCCCAGTCTGTCACCGAAGTGTTGGCATTCACGTGTCTCTGTAGGTATTACTTGACTTGAGTATTCCCTATGTCATGCGTGAGCCGTAGCTTCGCCAACCCTCAGTCCCCACACACAGACCGTGTAGGTACTGCCTCTGAATTGACCCCTGATATGGCCAATTTTATCGAACCTTGTATCCTTGGCGAGAATGTTACCTACCTGATTCATTGTAGCTCCCCATCTAAATCTCTCATTTAGATGATCGAATATTTCCACAGTATTAGCAGAACCTCTTTCTTCTAGAAGGATCCTAACTTCCTCCCTTAATCTAGTTGTTTTAGACATCAGACCGACGCCCCTATCTTTTGAGATTGTGTCTTCATTCTTGATCTCAGGCCCTTCCAAGAAGAAGGGGAGACTTCGACAGGTGTGGCCAATCTCGGTAGGGGCTTCCATGATCCAAGATTAGCTAACCTGCCCCCTCCACAGACGAGAGAATCATGACTTGGCTTTAGTTCATTATTAGCCCTTCGGAGTGAGCTTAGCGGAACAATCCTGTATGGCTTTGACTTCATCTGGTAGGTTACGTCTAAATCGTAGTTACTGCTTCTTTTCATGAAATCACGTTGATGTGATTTACATATTAACCAAGGCAACGGAGTGGAGGTAAAAGTGAAAGTGAAAATAATAGTAATGAGGGTACCCACTGTTTTCAAATATGGAAGGTGGGTGGCACTAATACCGCTCGTGTGGTGTAGTTCGGTCCATCATGTCGCCCTCTCGAGGCGACGACCCGGGTTCAAATCCCGGCACGAGCACCAAAATATATTACAATCCCAGCATCTTGGTGGATTTATCCTCAATACTAGTTAATTGAGAGGAACTTCTAATAATCTCGGGCCACAAGGAGTTACATGAGAGTCAAGTCACTAGTTATCGTGTTGATTTTCCTCGGCTCAGTACTATCTGGTTGCACGGGAAATGATTCAGAAAATGATGAGAGGGTAGAAGCACTAGAGTCCGAGCTGGCCGACTCGATATCTAGTAATGATGATGCCCTATCACAGATAGCTACGTTGGAGGGTGCTCTTTCTGAGGCGGTTGAGAGTGTATCGTCTCTGGATGAAACCATTGCTAGTTTGACGATTAGCCTAACAGATGCTGAATCTCAGAGAGATGAGTTGATATTACAACGTGAGGAAATTCTGTTGCAATTAAATCAGTCAGAAGAGAACGAAACTGGTTTATCAGCAGAAATTTCTAATCTTAATCAGAATATACAGGATTTGAATAGTCAAATAGAAGCTATAAATTTGGAGCTTCAGCAACGCCAAAATCAGATTTTACAACTCGAAGATACTGTTACGACTCTGCAGAATACTATGGATGGTCTTACTTATTCTATTTCGTTTAATACCCAAAATTGTCCTCTGGATAATCCGGGATCTAAAATGAACATCGGTTATGATAATGGAGAAGGGCTTGGAATAGCCGGCGATGGAATAATAACTTTCGATGAGATTCAATACATCGTAGGAGAGTGTCCTGGTAATTACGGAAAGGTGTACAATGAAACTACCGAGGAACACGATTGGGGGCAGCAAAGAACTGTAGTAATGGGAGGGATCCTTTACTTCCTGGCTGATGATGGGATACATGACTGGGAACTATGGAGGAGTGATGGAACCCTTTCTGGAACATATATTGTGAAAGATATCAGAGGGGAAGATTGCATTATGGCTACTGATCCCGATACTGGAGAACAGTATGAGGATTGTACCAATTGGGGATCCACACTTGATATCTCATGGGACAATATATTCAATGATGTGGAATTGGTTGCCGGTAACAATAAATTATTCTTCACAGCTTCAATGCACATGTATGCGGAAAATAACGGAGGTTTTCCTACTCTGTGGGTCAGTGACGGTACAGAAGAGGGGACGAATGTTGTATACGATTTCTGGGGGGATTGGGATTACAATTGTAATGGTTGTGAATTTGATACTGCTGGCATTACTGAGCTGGTAGTGATCCCCGGTGAAGGCGGAGCATCTGATAGGGTCGTTTTTAGTACAATTCAGGCAATAGTTGGAATTGGTGAAGAAGGATATCCAAAGGGAGAAGAGCTATGGATAAGTGATGGTACCACAATAGGAACCCGGATGATTGCTAACATCGAGCCAGAGACAAGCTCCTGGGTGGATGGGAACGGAGTGACACAGTGCTGTGCTGACTGGGATGGATCCGTTCCAAGAGATATGGTTTTCAAGGGGAATCAAGTATGGTTTACAGCCCAGACAGAGAGCTATGGACGGGAATTTTACAGATTTGGATTGGAACTTGGAGGAGGATTGTTCCTGATTAAGGATATTAATTCCGGTGTTGAAGGAAGTAATCCAATGCTCCTTACACCTGGATCGGGAGGAATCTACCTCTCAGCTAATGACGGAAATAATGGTCAGGAACTACATTACAGTCAGGGAGATGCATTTTCAACTAACATGGTAAAAGATATTTGGCCCGGATTGAATAACTCAAGCAATCCGATGTGGTTGACAAAATTGGGTGGTGAGATGATTTTTAGTGCAGATAATGGGGAAAATGGCAGAGAGCTGTGGATAACCGATAATACTGAAGAGGGAACAAGGATGATTAAAGACATAAATCCGGGAAATAACTCTAGTAATCCCACCGGACCTATGAAGGAAATGGGTGGTTTTATTTATTTCTCAGCGAATGACGGAACTCATGGATGGGAACTATGGAGGACTGATGGAACCGAGTCAGGGACAACCATGGTCAGTGATATTCATGATGGAGAGAATGGAAGCTTGTCATGGGGATCTACCGCACATTGGCATGGAGAGTATACTATTGTTCACAACGACCACTTCTATTTCTCTGCTAATGATGGAGAGAACGGGGAAGAGCTTTGGAGAACGGATGGAACCGATTCTGGAACAACAATGATAGTAGATGCAAACCCCGGAGAGGGAGGTAGCTGGCCATGGTGGTTCTCCATTGTAGAAGACAGATTATACTTCTCAGCTTGGGATGGAAATTCAAGAGAATTGTGGTTTTATTGGGATAATCCTGGCCCTGTGATATCCTAATATCTAGTGAGAATTATCTTAAGTCCACCTTCGTTGGAGTAGTAAGGTCGTAATGCGTGTTGAGCATGATGTTAAGCTGACTTTTGATGATGTCCTAATTAGACCTAAGCGTAGTACGCTGGTTTCAAGATCTGATGTAACCCTAGTTCGGGAATTTAAGTTCAGACATTCTGATACCACCTGGACCGGTGTTCCAATTGTTGCTGCGAACATGGATACTACAGGAGTTTTCGGAGTATCCAGAGTTCTCCAGAACCACAGGATGCTGACCTGCCTGCAGAAATTCTACTCCACCAAGCAGTGTTCAGATGCATGGGATGATGGGATTGACCCGGGGCATGTAGCCATCACGTGCGGATCGACTGAAGATAGCATGGAGCTACTGAAGAAGAAGATGGCCACGAGTGATGGATTGTCGATGATATGTGTCGATGTGGCAAATGGTTACAGAGAAGTCTTCCTAGATTTCATCAAGGACGTCAGGAGGAACTACCCTAATTCCATAGTAATTGCAGGGAATGTGGCAACGAGGGAGATGACCGAGGCACTCATCCTAGCTGGAGCTGATATTGTGAAAGTAGGCATAGGTCCTGGTTCGGTTTGTACAACCAGGAAGGTGGCTGGTGTTGGATACCCTCAACTATCTGCAATCTCAGAGTGTGCTGATGCCGCGCACGGACTGGGAGGGCATGTGATGGCCGACGGTGGTTGCTCTTCGCCCGGGGACGTAGCTAAGGCCTTTGCAGCTGGAGCTGATTTCGTAATGCTGGGAGGGATGCTGGCAGGCCATGATGAGTCGGGAGGAGAGTTGGTGGAGGGCGACAATGGAAAGATGTACAAGTCATTCTATGGGATGTCTTCGGCTAAAGCAATGCAAGAGTACTATGGCGAAGTGGCTAAGCATAGAGCGCCAGAAGGAAAGGAAGTAAGAGTGCCCTACAGAGGCGGTTTGGAAGAGACAGTTCAATCAATATTGGGAGGAGTCAGATCAGCATGCTCCTACGTGGGGGCCAGGAGAATCAAAGATCTGCCAAAATGTACTACATTCATCAGAGTTACACGTACAACGAATGAAGTCTACCAAAGATTCAATGTAGAAGAATAATCTCTTGGGTAAAATGAATTTAATCACTTTATCTTGCCTTAACCGTGGATGAGTTCCTTGCACTAGTGGCAATTGGTGCTTTTATTGCGGCGGTCCTCACAGTTCCTGCTGGGTTCGGCCTATCTACAATATTGACCCCGTTGGTACTTGTACTTGATTGAAGCATTAACCTAGATATCTAGGATAACTTGTGAGGTCCATCCCGGACCTTCGAAATCGGGTACTTC
>NZGN01000002.1:0-9485 GCA_002691045.1 Marinovum sp. | reverse complement strand
CAATACCTGAAAATTAAGTATCAAGATACTTCAACTGAGAGACCAAAATTAGGTTTTCTAAAGTTTGGTTTAGCTTTTCTTAAAGTTAAGGATCTAAGCGTCTTCCTCGATCTTAGGCATGCAAACGCTGAAAAACTCTTTAATAAATGGGACGAACTTGTTGAACATAAAGCTATCAAGTATGCAACAATGGAGCCAATCAAGATTACTTTAGTCCAACAATCGGGAGATATCCTCTCATTAGAAGGAAGCAAAGGAAAACTTTCGTCTTCCGGTCAACTGAAGTTATGGGGAGAGGTGGTTTGTATAGCTGATGGTCTTGAGGAGAGATTTAATCAGATAGTGATTTCTTTTAATAATGTCACTAATGAATTAGAAATCATAAAAGGCACTGTAAATGCACACAAAATCAGGTTTTCCTTTAAAGAATCAGAAACGAAAAAAAACCTTCAAAATAATTGAAAAGCTGACTCATGTATTTTTGTACAGTTCGCAAAGATAATCCGTTGCACTAATGTATCCCCAATGCCCCATTCCTGCGATTACAGCATTGGATACTCCGGATATTAAGGATTTGTGCCTAAAATCTTCTCTGGCATGAATGTTTGATAAATGTACTTCAACGGTATCGAGACCTGAGGCAACAACCGCATCTCTCAAGGCGACGCTTGTATGGGTAAATCCTCCAGGGTTGAGAATTAATCCCTTAAATCCAGAATCTGCCCATTCGTGGATCTTGTCAATCATCGAACCTTCATGATTCGATTGGTAAGCATCCATTTCTAGGTCCATCGATTTTGCCTTGGCTACAACCATTTCCTCGATTTGAGCAAGAGTCATTGAACCGTAGATTTCAGGTTCTCTTTTCCCTAACCGATCAAGGTTAGGACCGTTTAATAATCCTATTTTGAGCATATATGTATGTAAATATTAAACCTTTAGTTTTCGCAATTCCTGATTCACAAAGGGCATTGTGTGTCTACGAATTCGAAAGGTACATCGAAGGTCTCAGCAACTTCCTGTGCCAGTGCTATGACTCCAAAAGTTTCTGTCGCATAATGGCCACAGGTGTAGATATTTAACTTCATCTCCTGTGCTAAATTGAAATGGTTTTGTTTGAGTTCACCAGTTATGAATGTATCGACGCCATTCCTTTCGAGTTCATCAATGGCGCTTTGGCCCGAACCAGTTAGAATGGCCACTTTGCTTGGTCGATCCGGCCCGAATTCCATACTAATTATACCGGCAGGAAATAATTCTTCTAAGGATAATTTTAGTTCATCTCTCGTTTCTACACAGTTTGTAAGAAGTCCGATATCATTTCCCTCGTAATTTAAAAATGTACCTGCTGGGGATAATGCTAATTTTGAGGCAAGAATTGCGTTATTTCCAATCTCTTTATGACAATCCAATGGAAGATGTGATCCGTACACAGCAAGATTGTGGTCTAAGCAGTGTCTGATTTTTTCGTAATTAACCCCCGTAAGCGGGGCAGGGGGAGTCCAAAAAAGCCCATGGTGAACGATTAGAAAATCGATTCCTTTTTGGGAAGCTAAATTAAAAGGAATCAAGCCCGCATCAACTGCAGCCCCTACCTTGCTGACTCTTCCATCATTCTCTACCTGCAATCCATTAAGTGAACCAGGGAAATCTTTAATTTTATCGATAGATAAGCGTTGATTACAAAAATCTACAAGTTTTGTTAGTGATGGCATGATTACTTATTAAGACACACTATCCGAGGTAATCTATGAAATAAACTAAATTCAAAAGTGTTTTATATTGCCATCATTAGAAATTTCGCCATTATAGTGGCTCTTCTGTAGCAGGGTGGAGCAGTCTGGTAGCTCGTCAGGCTCATAACCTGAAGGTCGCAGGTTCAAATCCTGCCCCTGCTCCCAAATCCAAACTTAACCCTACCTAAAAGAAAATTATTTCTCCCCGCTTGTTCAGCGTGGGCTTTAAAAACAATTATGAACATTACAGTAAAAGATCTCTTGGACGCTGGAGTCCATTTTGGACACCAGTTACGTAGATGGAATCCTAAATCCAAGCCATATGTTTTCGATAATCGTCATGGTATCTCGATTATTGATCTTGAGAAAACCTATGATCTTCTCGAAAATGCATCTAAGGCAGTAGAAGAAATTATATCTCAGGGGAAACAAATTCTTCTTGTTGGAACAAAAAGGCAAGCCGAAGAGCCTATTCGCGAACTCGCTGCGGCAACAAGCATGCCATTTTGCGTGAATCGTTGGATGGGTGGGACTTTAACTAATTTTGAGACAGTCTCTACCAGCCTTGCCAAATATAAAAGCTTCCTTCGAATGGAAGAAGATGGAAGTCTAGATAAAATGCATGGTAAAGAAGTTGCTGCAATCAAACGACAAATGTCGAGAATGCAACGTAACTTCGAAGGATTACTAAACCTGCAGGGAATTCCTGGAGCTCTTTTTGTAATTGATTCTCACAATGAAGCGATAGCAGTCGCTGAAGCAAATAGACTCAAGATTCCAGTTATTGCACTAGTCGATAGTAATTCAGATCCGAGTGTTTTGTCACATCCTATTCCAGGCAATGATGATTCCGCTAAATCAATTCGCATAATTGTGGATGTGATTCTTGACGCAATTCAAAATGGTGCATCCAAGAGAGTTGAAGCCCCAACCAAGAGAAAGGATATTACTCCTATAACTCAGGAACCTGATTTTGTTGACCAAGAGGATGAACCAGAAGTTACCTTGCCCGAAGGTTATGATGAGAATGACTTTGATGACCGTAAAGAAGAGGTCAAAGAATCCCCTGAGCCCGAATCTAAGGCACCCGAGCCAAATAATGATTCCCCTGCTGAAGAAGAAGTTAAGCCTTCCGATAGTGAAGAATCCACACCTGACTCAGATAAAAAATAATTTACCTAGGCAAAATATAGAAATGTCAAATATAACCAAAGAAGCTGTAATGGACTTGCGCGAGAAAACCGGAGCAGGTCTGATCGATTGTAAGCGTGCATTAGCAGAAACTAATGGAGACCTGGAGGAAGCTATTTCCATTCTCCGTAAGAAAGGGGTTGCCTCCGCTGCCAAAAAAGCTGGCCGAGAAGCTGGTGAGGGAATTATTTCCAATGCGGTCGCAGGCGACCGTAAAAAAGGTATCCTCGTGGAAGTGAACTGCGAAACTGATTTCGTGGCTAAAAATGAAGATTTCATCAAATTCTCCAAGGAAGTTGCTGAAACTTTACTCACAGACCCTAGCACTGATCTAGAAACCAAAAGAACCGAGCAGGTCGGAAAAATTGGTGAAAATATCAAAATTTCAAGGTCTGAGACTGTTGCAATTGATTCGAATGGTATAGTGGAGAGTTATGTCCACACAGGTGCTAAGGTTGCTGTAATGATTTCGATAGTTTCAGGTGATCAACAGGATCTAAGTTCAAATGATGCAGTAATTACGCTTGCTAAGGACCTTTGTATGCACATTGCAGCAACCTCCCCTGTTTGCGTTAGCAGGGACGATATTGCAGAAGAACTTGTTTCTAAAGAGAAAGATATTGCTTTGGCTCAAGCAGAGGGTAAGCCTCCGCAAGCTGTTGAGAAAATTGTAGCAGGAAAATTAGAGAAATATTTTGCAGCATCCTGCCTGCTTGAGCAGCCTTTTGTTAAAGACCCTGACACTTCAGTTAAAGATCTTCTTGCAAAAACTTCCTCTGAAGTTGGAAGTGAGCTATCAGTCGGTACTTTCTTGAGGTTTCAAGTCGGAGAAAGCAACTAACTTTTAACTGTTTGCGATCCATGTGGTTGCCGATGTTGCTCCATAAAGGACTAGCAGCAAGATACCATGCTTTCTGGAAAGATTCCTTCCACGCATCCAAAAAACCATCAGGATGGTAAATAGTATCATGGAAATGTGGTCAAGCCAGGGATAAGGAGTTTCACAAAAAATTGGTCCTAAAATACCTGCTACTCCGCCAACTAACCCTATGTTGAAAAGATTGGATCCTAGGATGTTTCCTAGCAGCATGTGAGTCTCGTCTTTTCGTAGCAAGGCAATGGAGGCTGCTAATTCGGGAAGACTTGTGCCAATCGCAATCAAAGTAAACCCAATCAACTCGTTGGGGATGCCCACCAATTCAGCAAGATTCTTGGACCCATAAACAAGGGATTCTGACCCAAGCCACAGAAGGAGACCTCCCACCAAAATCATAAAAATAACCATAAGCAGAGGTTGGTTATCATCATCTGTGTCATTTTCGGCCTGAAGATCATTGTTTCTATTGCGCAAGGAAACGAAGCAAAGGCTTCCTAGGTAACCGATAATGAAAATGATCAAAATAACCCCTGCCTCGAAGCCAAGTGCAGAAGATTGACTCAATATAATGGAGGAGCTGAAGCCAATTGTTGCAATTGTAAGTACCACCAACTGTGTTGGTTTCACGGCATGATGAGTGCTTATTGGCTTAATGAACAAGGATATACCTAAAATGAGTCCAATATTGGCAACATTGGAACCTATGATATTTCCTAGTACGAGGCCACTCGCACCCGAATTGATCGCGGAGATCGAAGTGAATAATTCTGGTGCTGAAGTGGCCACAGACACAATAGTCAGCCCAACAATAACAGGAGGTACTCCAAGTTCCCTAGCTAATACAGAACAATTGTCCGAAAGAAAATCACCGCCCTTAGTTAAAAAAAATAGACCAATTATCGTTGATCCTATTAATAGAGCTATAAAGCCTGAAAATGAAATTTCCCTTAAAGCAGAGCCCCAAATGTCAATTAATTCGTACACAAATAAAGTGAAGTTTGCTATTCTTCGCTCATATTAATTGCAAGGACAATCGAAAGTCTTGAATCCATCCTTGACTTAGACCCTTAATCCAACATCTTGCTCTCCTTCAAATACATTTGTAGCCGTTTCCCATGAATCAAGCTAAAAAGCTTAAAGACACCCTAAATTTGCCGCAAACCGAGTTCCCTATGCGAGCAAATGCTGTGGAGAATGAACCACAAAGATTGAAGCATTGGGAAGACAGTAAACTGTACGAAAAGACGCTGGATAAAAACTCAGGTGCTGAATCCTTTGTTCTGCATGATGGGCCCCCTTTCACAAATGGAGATGTGCATGTTGGGACTGCGTTGAATAAGATTCTCAAAGATACGATTTTACGTTTCAAAAATGCTCGGGGCTTTTACACACCCTACATTCCCGGGTGGGATTGTCATGGGTTACCCATTGAATTTAAAGTTACCAAAAAGCTGAGGGAAAAAAAACAAGACTATGATAATGTAAGTCTCCGTGAATCTTGTGCTGAATTTTCAAAAAACTTTATTGAAACCCAGCGCTCTCAATTTAAACGTCTAGGCGTGTTGGCTGATTGGGAAAAAGAATACCGTACGATGAATCCTGAATATGAAGCTGAAATACTCAGGACATTCGCTGATTTTGTAGAAAAAGGGCTTATATACAGGAGCAAAAAGCCTATTTATTGGTCGATACCTTGCTCTACTGCATTAGCTGAAGCAGAGATTGAATATAAGGAACATGTAAGCCCCTCCATTTTTGTACCTTTTCAGATGGTTGATGATCAGAATACTTCCATTGTTATTTGGACAACCACACCTTGGACTTTACCGGCTAACCTAGCCGTGGCCGTTCATCCGAGGGAGGCATACGCAAAAATTAAAACCGCAGGTAAGTTCTATTGGGTAGGAGAATCCTTGGTGGATAGTTTTACGAAGGTTTGTAAGTTTGACGAATTTGAAGTGGTTACCACATGTGCTGGCAGTGAGCTTGCTGGTCAAAATTGCCAACATCCCTTTATCGGTCGCTTAAGCCCCATTCTCGAGGCTGAGTATGTTACGATGGATTCTGGTACAGGTTGTGTGCATATTGCACCCGGCCATGGTTTGGATGATTATCTTACAGGCTTGCAGCATGGCTTGGATGTTTATTGTCCACTTGATGATAATGGTTGCTACATTCAGGATGATTCCATGCCAGATGAGTTGGTCGGTGTTTCCGTTTTGGAAAAGTCAACTGGATGCGTAGCCAACAAAAAAGTTTTAGAAATTCTGAGCAGAGAGGATCGTCTGCTTGCCCAGGAAAACCATCATCATCAATATCCCCACTGTTGGAGAAGTAAGACACCAGTAGTTTTTCGGGCCATGGATCAATGGTTTGTTTCCTTGGATAAAGATGAACTGAGGAAAAACTGCATAGATAAACTTCAGGATGTTGATTTTACTCCCGATTGGGGTGCAAATAGGATTAAGGGTTTCCTCGAGTCTAGACCCGACTGGTGCATATCTAGACAACGTTCTTGGGGAGTGCCTATACCAGTCTTTTTCGATGAGGATGGAACCCCTTTGCTGGATGCAGAGCTTATTCGTTTTCTTGCCTCCAAAGTTGAGCTTCATGGTTCCGCTTTATGGTTTTCTGCAGATGAAAAATCCTTACTTGAAGGCTTTGAATTGAATGATGAGTGGAAAAAGAAGAAATTAACCAAGGGCAAAGACACTTTAGATGTTTGGATAGATTCTGGATGCAGCCATCGTTCCGTTCTTCGCAAAGAAGAAACCCTGAACTGGCCCGCAGACTTGTATCTGGAGGGTAGTGACCAGCATAGAGGATGGTTTCAGAGCTCGCTTTGGACTAGCATGACTTCATATGGGTCGGCTCCTTACAAAAGAATCTTAACCCACGGATTTGTTGTAGATGGAGATGGGCGAAAAATTTCCAAAAGTGATGGGAAACCACAGACCGCTGATTCCTATGTTACCAAATACGGAGCAGATGTTCTTCGTTTATGGGTTTGCTCAGAAGATTTTAGAAGAGACATTCCACTTTCAGAGGAAATTTTAGATCAGGTTGTTCGTTCGTATCGAACTTTACGAAATACCATTCGTTTCCAACTTGGAAATTTAAGTGATTTTGACGAGGCAGAGCATTGCTTACCCCTGAATGAATTAGATATGATCGACAGGTGGGCTTTATCCAAGACTGCTGACCTCGTTACTGAATTAACTGATGCAATGGATTCTTATGAACTTCATAGAGTAGTTCAGCTGATAAATCGGTTTTGTTCAGGAGTTCTATCATCAACTTATCATGATATTATCAAGGACCGGTTGTATACATTACACCGTGACGATCCGAAAAGGAGATCAACCCAAACTGCGATTTTTAAGATTTTTGAAACCTTTATCTCCCTTGTCGGACCAATCCTTCCTTTTACTGCTGATGAAGCTTGGTCATTTCATAAGACGAAGCAGAAACTAAGTAGTGACTTCCTCGTGCTACAAAAATGGCCAGAATCAGTCAGCTCATGGATGGATGGTCTAGTTGTAGAAGACGCAGAGAAATTATTGAATCTTAAAGAATCTAAAATCAACGAGGTTTTAGAATCTTTACGCTCATCAAAAGAAATAGGGCAATCCCTGGAGGCTGAGTTAGTAATAACTTGCTCTAAAGATGACGATTTGTTTGCGATCCTGGATCGACGCCAGGAAGAACTAGCCGAATTATTTATAGTTTCATCAGTCATTGTGAACTCAAGTGATGCAAACTCCGAATTGTCGATATCTGCTCATCACGCACCCGGTGTTCGTTGTCCAAGAAGTTGGAGATGGGTGCCTGAGTTGGTGGAAGTTGAAAATTGGGGACCCGTTTCCCCCCGATGTGCAAATGTGCTAACAAAGATTAATCATTGAATTTGAAAAATCATGACTACAAAAAGAAAAACCAATTCTAAAGCCCAATCTAAATCTAAAGATTCGGTGGATAAAAAAGCAAAAACACCTGCTGTTCGTAAGAAAAAAACCGAATCCGCCAAGAAATCTTCAGCTAAAAGTCAAACCGCTAAAACAAAAGCTACTAAAAAGGTAGCGAAACCGAAAGTTCAAAAAGAAGTAGAGGTAGACAGTAAAGTAAGAGAAATAATCTCAAAGAGTGCACAAAAAATAACAGGTGAAGATAAGGAAAATAAAGAAAGTAAGGCTTTCACTTTAGATGATGTCCGAAGTATCCTTTCTTCGAAAAACAAAGATTCCAAGAAAGAAACCAAGGAAACTACGAAGACAGATAAAGTAAAGAAAACTACTCGTAAAAGCACTTCTTCTAAGGTTAAGAAACTCACAACTGCCTCAATTGATGATATTCTTGGATTTGGTACAGGCCTTACTGCTGTGCCCACTAAGCCCATGCGTGACCCACAAAAAGTTCCAAAAGAGTGGCAGGCTTACTACGATGACTTAATGGAATTACGTGCATCCCTCAAAGGAGCACTTGGCGAAAGATCGAGCGAGACGATTGGAGCATCTGCACGAGAATCTTCTGGAGAGTTGTCTATCAATTCAAGCGACGCGGGAACTGAGACTTTTGATCGTGATGTAGCTTTGTCTATGGTTGCCAACGAGCAAGAAGCATTGAACGAAATTGAAGACGCGATTGATCGAATATTTGACGGATCATTTGGTGTATGTCAGGAAACGAAAAAACCGATTAAGAAAAATCGCCTGAAAGCAGTCCCTTTCACACGCTTTTCAGTTGAAGGTCAGGACCTTTTTGAAAAAAGAAAAATTAAAGAGGGTGGAAGTAGTACAGGTGCATTTGCCACAATTGCAGATTCAACTTTGGGAGTGGAAGAATAGCCTGTAACTGAGGTAGATATCTGTGGTTAGATATAAAAACTTCTGGCTCGTTTGGAGCCTAATTTTCTTTTTGGACTTATTTTCGAAGTCATGGGTTGTGGAGAATGCTCAAAAATTGAGGTACGACCCTATCGTTTTGATTGACGGCATATCAGGGCAGGAAGCTTTCTTTGAAATTACTTATGTTACGAACCCTGGTGCTGCTTGGAGCATGCTGTCAGATTATCCGGAATTTTTAACTGCCTTGGCAGGTATTGCGCTACTTGCTATCTTTATTTTTAGAAAACACCTAGAATTAAGTGAGATGCCTCAACAGCTAATTTTTGGATCAATTTGTGGAGGAATTGCAGGTAATCTTACTGATAGGATATTTCGGGAACCTGCTGCCGTTGTTGATTTTATTGATATTTATTTGCCCATTGTTTCCTACGATTATCCTGTTTTTAATGTCGCAGACTCGGGGATTTTCTTGGGGGCAACGACCTATTTTATTTGGTCGATTTTAGAAGCGAAGAATGAAAAGCTAAAGGATGAGCTTGAAACTTCTTCGTAAAGGGTAAATTTTCAACTTGTTATTGCTTATTCAACATTGAGTGCTTGTTCCCTGAGCTTTTCTAACTCGTTTCGGGCATCTAAAGCAATCTGAGTGCATTGTATTTTAGTTGATTTTGAACATATTGTATTGAGCTCTCTTCCCATCTCTTGCAAAAGAAATTCTATTTTTCTCCCAATGCTCTCAGCTTGTTCGAATGTAGTATGCAACTGCAGAATATGACTATTGAGACGAGTGATTTCTTCGGATATATCAGACTTTTCTGCAAAAATTGTGATTTCCTT
>NZGN01000006.1:0-9199 GCA_002691045.1 Marinovum sp. | reverse complement strand
GGGTCCCGGCGGTAAAAATTTTAAGTCCCATAAATTTTAAGGCCACCTTCGCCGCCCACCGTAACCGCAGTATCCAATACAATGGCAGTCTGTGATGTCACAGTAGCCACACGAACCGTACCAGAGATGCCTGTGCCTGTTACAACCATACCTACAGTAATTGTGCCGCTGTTACCGTCCACAGTTACGTTGGTGGAGGACGAAACAGAACCATTTACATCGGCAGTAGCAGAGCCGTCCTTGCCTGTGAAGGTGATGATTTCGTCATTGATTGTCACTGTACCTGAAGAAGGGAAAGCTTCGCCGTCTGTCAAAATCAGTTCTGTGTCAGCAGATCCCGCCGCTACAGCCAGTGTGGTAACAGATTGTTTCCAATTTGCTGCCGTTACTTGCTGACGAGTATAGTTAGCGTCTTCTGAGCTAACAGATACTTCTGTTAAATTACCTTTTTCAGCATTACCTACAGCGGTAGCCAAACCAACATAAATGCTGTTGCCGGGTGAAGCAAAGGAAAGAGAATCATTCTTGAACAGATAATCCAAGATGCGTCTTTCCAGATATGTGGTTGCCGCGTTACTTGTTGCCATCTTACAAACTCCTAAGTTCTTGGCCTATCTGGTAAGCCCCGTCTGTATGCATCACTGTTCTCTCTAGCTTCTGCCAAATCCTTCAGTCTTTGAATTTCCTGTACAAACCGTTGTTCGTACAGTTGCATCATGTCAGCTTCACCTTTCATGTAAGTATATGCTTCTACGAGTGAGCCGTAAAGAAGAGCGTTCGGGGCATTCTCGCTCAACCATGTTCCTGCGCCTGCGCCCGCCGTTAAGCTAGCGGGACGATAATAATAATGTAATTCCACTGTATATGCTTGGTCTGGGGTAGGACTTAAAAGAAAATTATCTACATCAAAAATAGCGTAGTATTTCGGAACCCCTGTTGAGCTATACTCTACTCGGTATTGCTGAACAAAATTTACATCTTTTAAAAGCAGAAAAGCTTCGCTTCCAGAGGTTGTTATTTGTAAACTAAACGGCGCCAAGTAATCTCCGGGGACACTTAAATAAGGGTCTGTAGCGGTTAGAGTAGATGTCGCGTTTTTACGGAAAAGCTCTAAGTCAACAAGCGCAAATATGCGGTCTTCCGCCGCTCGTATAAAAATAGGAAGATTAGTGACAAAGGACGTTTCAGTATTTTCTGAAAAATCTTGTATAGCTGTCTGCAATTGTGAGTACGTGAAGGACATAATTTATCTCCTATGCAGAAAGCGTAACGGGGCCAGCGGACGCATTTTCACCGCCGCCTCGTGTATTTCCGGCTGTCGCGGTTCCGCTGGCAGCTGTGAACGTGTAGGTGTCAGCAGTGACCACAGTAATTGTATAACCCGACGCATCTTCTATTGTCGCTTTCGTAAATCCATCAAACCCAGAAACTGTCCGAAACCTTACTACATCTGAAGAGTTTCGTCCATGCGAGGGTTCTGTAACGGTTATTACGTCGGTCCCCGCACCGCCCGACTTAAATGGGTTAAAACCTAAAAGCTTTGCTACTTCAGGTTCAACCCTATCCGTTCTAGCGTTTCTCAAAGCTTGAGGATCGCTGGGATGTTTGCGAGGTTCTAATTGCGGATGCTTATGCTCAAACTCGTCCGGCCCTACTGCCGCACCCGTCCACTCTATTTTCATATCCTTGTAGGGATAACGAAAACCAGACCTGTCAGATGTAAAAAAAGAGTGTTTGCCAGAAGCATACCGAGACATCACCCCACCCTTAAATACTGATAATTAGGTGTCACATTAAACGAGGAGCGGTCCCTGTCTTCTGTGCGGGCTCTTTCAAACTCTTCCTCATAAATAGCTTTTAACATTTGAATGCGTTCAGGTGCTTTTTTAACAGCTATGTAGTAAGCTAAACCCGCAGCAAGACAAGGGTAAAACCTAAAAGGTAAGTCTAAAGTGTTGGACAAATCATCCGCATCATCCATACGAACTAAAGCGTCATATACAATTGTGTCCGTGGAATTAGCCGGAGTATTATACAGATATAAGCTAGGAATAATTTGCCTATCCAAAAAGAATTGGCTGGGTCTACCCTCAGAAGCTTTATTAGGGATAGTGAGATAATCGTCTCGGCTAATACGGCTTAGTGTAATATCTGAGCCACTTCTACGGCATACCGCAGAAAGAACGTCAATTACATCGTTGCTTAAAACATACGAACTGGTGCCAGAAGTAAGAGATAAAGTGCGCTGTTTGATTGTCCACTGATTCAAACCACGATTAGCCCAATCCGCTAGCAGCAGATTGAGAGAGCGTTTTGCGGTGCGAGCATCGTATCCCGTCTTAAATTCGAGCCCGCACCGCTCAAAAGCTTCTTCGATGTAATCATCGACTTGAAGCTCAAAGTTTTTTGAACCAGAGGTAGTCATTATTTTTTAACTTTTCCACCTTTACGCATCATCTTCTTAGCTTTAGCCATACCGCCACCACGCATCATAGTAGGCTTTTTCTTTGAGGCTTTAGCTGCACCGCCACGCATCATCTTTTTTGCCGCACCGCCACGCATCATCTTCTTAGGCTTTTTCATCATTTTTTAATCTCCGATAAAAATGCTGTCTTTTTTCGTAAAGAAATTCCGCACCGTAATACTTTTCACAAAGATTGTAATACCCCTTCATTCTAAGTAAATCTGAGGATTCTTGCAACTTTGTAAGTCTTTGTAAGAATATCATAGCATATGGCGTATCTACAGTCGATTCAAAGTCGTCAGAGTCTAATAGCTCATTACCTTCGTCGTCGGGGTGAAACCCCATTAAAAACATATCTCTGTTTATGAAAAAACCGTTTGATATAGCCTCGTTCAAGTCATCTAAGTACGAATCTAATTCATCTAAAGGCAACGGGTCAAAATCAATCAGTATTACAACGTCCTTACTGTCGTCCCACTGAGATACAAGTTTGTATAAATCCTGCCAATCCTTATTGTACTTAAAACAAAAACCTACCCGGTTATCTTGCCACGCCTTTTTAGCATATGGACAAGCGGGAAGGTTGTTATAATATTCGTTAGAATGCTCAAGTGCATGTGCCGACCAATCACGGGTTTCCTGTATAATGGCCTGCTCAAGTTCAAAATCTGGTAACATGTGCCCCTCAGAATTGCGTTACAGAACCCTTCGTCCGCTTACGCCTGCCGTTCAGTACCTGTCCACAACCTCTAGCAACCGCTGTTCCAGCCACTTTCTTGCCTTTGAAAGGACGCTTGACCGCGCCTCCGGCGGCAAGTTTGGTGACTTTAGCGGCTTTTGTGTTCGATACCACTGTCTTGCCCTTTGCTCCCTCTCTCTTCTTTTTTCGCGCTGTAGACGCTCTTTCAGATTTTGAGAGGCTTCTAGCTTTTGAAGCTGGTAAGCAGCGGTCTGGGTTTTTCTTATCTTTGGAGGTGCCGCAGGCACCTTTGATGTTACCGGAGCTATCAATTCGAACCCAATTCTGATCTCGCCATTTCTTCAACTCCCCCATTACTTTTTCTTTCCTTTAGACCCTTTTGCATAATTAGGGTCTTTACAATATTTAGACGCTGCCATATTAGCATATGCAGAAGGGTATGTGTCAAAAGTCCGCTTCGCCCACGCTTTACCCGCAGGGCAAATTTTAGAGCCTTTACTCTTACTACTTACTTTACCGCCCTTACGAAAATAAGTTGGAGTAACTTTTTTAGGCTTCGGACCAGTGTTAATCTGCCGTCGCATTGATGAGCGCGATATCATTAGACCTCTCCAGTAAAAACTGCTCCCAAATGGGCTTTATCATTTCGTAATTATCTGCAACTTTTTCTTCAACGTGTTCCAGTTTAATTTTCGATACTGCAACATCTGTCTTTATAGCGCTGACATCGCTTATTAAATAAGCTACCAAAGCTAAAATTAAAGCAGGCGCAATCTTATCCCAAGTTAGCATTTCCAACGCCTCCTCGCTTGACGTATGCGGCTGTTAGGGTTCTTAGCCGCTTTAGGGAACTTTTTCATCTGGCCCGCGCTACGCGCACAGTAAGATTTACGTCGTTTAGCCGCAGCAGAACCTTTTTTAACTTTTCCTGTGACTGCGGTTTTAAGCTTAGAGCCGGGGTTAGCTTTGCGATAAGCTTTGACCCCGGCCTTAGTCATCCCCGCGCCCTTTTCAGTAGGGCGAAAATTTTTCTTGTTACGAGCAGGCATTTTGGCTTTTTTACGTTCCGCCATATCGCCCTCACTTGAAGAAAAAGGTCATGCTTGTAACATTTGTGAAGGTGGCATGAATGTCTGTTTCAAACTTTACACCTTCCTCGCCAATTTGAAGGTCGCCTGTAGAGTTTGAGTGAAAGTCCAAAGTAAAGACAACAGCGCCAGAAGCCCCCCCGTCTCGTAGAACAACACTACCCGTGGAACCCCCGGTGTGGTAGTGAATACAAACTAACCGACGCGGGCCGCTTGCAACAGTACCCGTAGCGGTAACATAACTTGCTTTAATATCAGACCCAGCCATATTCTGCCTCAGTTATAGAATACCGTAGCGGCGGGGATATTTTTTAAAGCGGGAATATATATATCGCTAACACGGATACCATTCGACGGAATATTTACAGAGTGTGTGTCAGAAGCGTTAAAATCCAAATCCAATACGGTAGACCCGCCATTACCATCTGTAATGGTAAGGCGAGGTGTACCAGAGGTTGTCTTTAACTGTATCTGACGAATACGCGCAGAACCTACAGCGAGCGAGCCCGTTGCAGTAATGCGCTTCGATTGTACATCAGAATCAGACATTCAAGCCTCCCTATGCGGCGGCAGTTGCGCCTGTGTCTACACGGATGTAGTTTGTACCGTCAGAAAACACGAGGTTTCCTGTACCATTGCCCGCAGTTTCAGAAGCCTTACGGGCGTCAGAACAAAAAATAATGCGGCCTGTGCTGGCTGATGCGGCGGGAAGGTCGGCAAATGCTATGCCAGTAGATTGAAATCCATTAGTAGAAATAATAGGACCGGAAAAAGTAGTATTAGCCATTTGTATCTCCTGTCGTGGCTAGTGTCAGCCGCACCATGCGGCTGTCAGGGATAATTTAGTATACAATAAAAAAGGGCGGCATGGAAGCCGCCCTTCGTGTTTCATGTGAAACAAATGTTTATGCGCCCGGAGTACCGAACACTGAACGCCAATCAGAGACGCCGAAGCTGTAACGCTCACGAGCCTTGAAGCGCATGTTACCTGTGTCAAAATCGCCTTCCATGGCAGTTTTGATAGGTGAGCGGTTAAACATCTTGAAGCCGTTAGGTGCGTCTGTCTTAATGAAAAACGCATCTGTGTCTGTCAAGAAATGGTTTACCACTGCTCCGTCTGGGAGCATACCCATGTTCTTCATGGCGTTAGCGTCATTGTCAGCTGTGCCCGGACGTAGGTTTGAGTTGATTACACGCTCTGCAATGAACTGAAGTTCTTTTGGAATAATCAGTTTCATGCCGCGGATAGCAACTTTCAAGCCACGCTCGTCAGTGATCCCTGCAATGTCGATCAGCATCTGTTCGAGAGAAGTCTCGTTCAGGTCTGCGGCAGTTGCAAGAATGTTTGACTGATTGCCTGACAGTGATGGGTGAGACGCCGAACACAAAGCGGCACCGTCACCAATTGGTGAGCCTGTGCTGAAAGCGTTGTTCAGGACGGACGCAGCTTTAATTTGCTTTGTCTGAGCCATTGAACGTGCCAATGCTTTTGTGTAACGAGACGCTAGACGATCATAAAGATTGTCTTCAATTGCTTCTTCAGTGATTGAGAAAGCAAGTGCCACTGTTTCATGTGTGTAACGAGCGGTGTATGTCTCTTGAGCATCGTCAAATGTGATGGACGAACCTTCACCTTTAACAGGGGCTGTTGAGAAACCGCCGAGCATTACCTCTTCTTCGAATGCTCTATCTGAGCTTTCTTCTTCGAAGACTTCGGCATGTTCGTTTTCGTAACGATTGTATTCCAGACCAAACAATGCGTTCAGGCCCGGCTCTAGCTCTTTAGCTAGTTGTGCGCGAGAAATAGCCATTTTCTAATTCTCCTTATATGCCTGTAGACAACGAAGTTGTCTGTGAGGCCGAAGCCGCAACTGGCGCGTTGTGGTGGAAATTAAAGCGTACAATGTAGTTCACGCCCGCAGAAGCATAGTCTAGGTTTGCGGTGTCTGTAGTTACACCAACAATACGCATGAATAATGTTGCGGTAGTGGCTACTGTTGAAATATCCATTTCAGCAGTTGAACGCCCATTAGCTGTTGACCCAGATGTACCGTTTGCCAAAGAGACGTTAGCAAAGATGTTTGACAAGGCTGTCGCACGATCTGTTGAGCTTCCGTCAGCAGCAATTAGGAACAACTGATTTGGGTTATCGGCAACAAACGCCTTGATAGGAAAGTTCGTATCAACGCTTACGTTGTTTGAGCCGGGCCAGTAGTTTTTGAAGACAGTCTTTTTAGTAGAGCTATCAACATATTCGACGCCCATAAGGACCCCAAGAGCAGGCACTGTACCACCGTTTGCCGCACCAACAATGTTGATTACACCAGCAGCCAGTGGAATCACTGGAGAATACTGATAAATCACACTTGTGTTAGTAGATGCAATCTCATATTGAGTTACACCAGTGGTGTTCGCACCAGCACCATTGAGGCCAATTGGACGCAGACCAAAAGCAGTATCTTGGTTTGCCATTTTTTTTCTCCAATAAGGTCCTAGTTTTTAGGACCGCCAAAGGTTACACGCGATTGACGATCAGGTTTATTGATCGCCATTGTAGAGTGAGAATTTTCTCTCATCATATCGTGATCCACGGCTTCTATCTGATCGTTAGTCCTACCGTCAAAGTAAGCCTGTCTTTCAGCAACCGTTTCCAACGGAATACGAGCGAGAACTAATCCGCCAACTCCAAACACACCAGCATATTTACCTGAATCGACGACGGGGGCCTCAAAATCAGGGTACTCATCTTGGCGAACGAGTTCGTAACCTTCGCGTAGACGAGCAGAAATATTTTTCTGATCATCAAATCCACGAACTTCGGCTCTAATCCAACGATGCTTGTACCCATCGGGCGCAGGCGGTGCGTCTAGCATAGACGGGGGAGCCCAAGGCTTTCGCCGTGTCTCTTTCTCCCTTGTCTTACTAGCACGGGAGCTACGATCAATGCCTGCGGTTTTGGTAATTTCAATCTCAGACATTTCACTTACTCCTTAACGTACTTAGCATACTCATCAAGAGGAACACCCAATTTCTTGGCTATCGCAACTTGTGAGGGGGTCAACTTGACCTTGCGGCGTCCAGAATTTTTCGCAGTTCTAGAAGCAGAGGCTACCGTCTGAACGGGTCGGGAACCTTGCTGACTGTTTTTTCCAAGCTTATGCGGAAACTCCTCCACAATGCGCTTGTCTAATTCATTATAATACTCATCGCTGTTCGGGTCAAACCCTTCGTTCTCAACAAGTCGTTTATGTATGCCGAAGGCCGCATAAGTCATAGCCTCGTCTTTACCAAACCACTCGTTTTTCTCAGCCCAATCTTCAGCTTTAGGGTCCGGCCTTTGCGGAGCCGCTTGCTGCGGTTGAGCCTGCTGTTGCGGTGCTTCCTGTGCAGGAGCTTGTTCTGCACGACGGTCATACTGCATCTGGGCCTGTTTTGCCCGCTCACGCGCATATGTCAAAGAAGAAAGCTTTTCTTGCGCTTCTACCGCAGCGTCTGTGTCCCCAATAGACATAGCTTGCCGCAGAGCATTCTTAGCCGCTTCAATCTCACTCTCAACCCGACCTGAATATTCCTGAACATATCCTTGGTCCAGCTTATCCAAACGGGCCTTTAAGTCTTCAGCCTCGCGCTGCTTGGCTTCCGCATACTTTATAGCGTCTGCTTCACGACGTTCCGCTTCACGGCGCAACTTAGTAAGCCTATCAATGCGTTTTTGAGATTCAGATTTTTCCGAAGAGCGGGCCTCCTCCGAAACTTCTTCGGTAGCGGCCTCTTGTGGCTCTTCCCCTTCTACCTCAACCTCTACGGCATCTTCTCGCGGGTCTACCGCAAGATTTTCTTCAGAGGTATTCTCCACCTCTTTTTGTTCGGCGTTTTGATTATCCATTTTATCCTCAGATGTGTAAGATGTCTTCCGGGTCTAAGATTTTAGCAAGAACTTCATCGTCATTTAAAATTCTTACTTCCCCGCCCTCAATCTTAAAGCGTGAACCCGCATATCTTGCGAAAATTACCCAATCCCCTTTTTTGCACCATAGGCCAGTAGGGAATTTTTGTTTATCTTCGTAAGCTAAAGGTCCAACTTTAAGCACGTATCCCACTTGCGTGGAAACTTCATTTTGCTCAATCACTTGATCCGGCAAATAAATACCCCCTTCTGTCTTGCCTTTTCCTTTGTACGGCAGGACAAGAAGGCGCCACCCCGTAGGGCTAGGCATTCTGTCGATAAGTGATTTGTCAATAAGTGAGGGGTCAAGTACACGATCTGTTGACTTTACCCAAGGTGTGGAGGGTGCATCAGCATCCATTTCAGCTTTCGCTGTTTCAGTCATCGAATTGCTCCTGTTTTTCTAGCAGGCTCTTGAGTTCCTGTTCTACATATTCCAGACCGTCAAGGTTTCCCATTAACTGTCTGTAATGCTCCATATCCTTTACACCGTTGTTGACTAGAAGCTCAGAAACTTGAGCTTTCTTGTCTTTAACTAGCTTCAGAATAAATTGTGCGAGATTTATCTCATTCATATAAGATTTTTACTAGCTATTCTCGTACCTGTCAATAATTTGACGCGGTAAAAACTACTTTTTCTTGAATTTATCCAAGCCTTTTAAGCCTAGCCCCGCAAGTATCGTTACATACAATATGTTTTGATACCAATCAGGTAGCTCATTAAGCCTCTCAAAACCTTGCTTCACTACGTCTTCCATTCCCGGAATGAAAGTAAGCACACATGGCGCAAGTACAGCTATTGTGATTATCTCATCTTTCCATGAACTGCGGGTAGACTCAGCCATGATTAGCTCCCACTTGCTATCATGCTGGGCAGCGGTCTTCATAATCTCTGACTTGGCTTTTTCTTTTTCTACCTTGCCTTCAAGAAAGGTAGTGGCAAGATTACCTACAACACCTAATAATTGTATCATTAACATATCCTCTAGTAGTTGGCAGTC
>NZGN01000118.1:0-13707 GCA_002691045.1 Marinovum sp. | reverse complement strand
TCCAATTATCTTCTTGAAGGTGCTGTCGAAAATGCTCTCAATATGCCCTCTATGAGTGCTGAAGAAGCGAAAGTTATGGGGCCTTGGGTTAAATTATCACAATACTTGGGAAGTTTTGCTGGCCAGATGACTGATGAGCCTATCAAAGCTATCAACATTTTATATGACGGCATTGTTTCTAAAATGAATTTACCAGCACTTAATAGTAGTGTGATTTCTGGGATTATGGCGAAAGCCAACCCAGACGTGAATATGGTCTCCGCACCAATAATCGCAAAAGAGCGTGGGATTAAACTAAGTACCACAAATCAAGATAAAGCTGGGGCCTTCGAAGGCTATATTAAAGTAACAGTCGTTACAGAGAAAAGGGAACGATCAGTTGCTGGTACCGTCTTCAGCGATGGAAAACCTCGATTTATTCAAATTAAAGGTATCAACATCGATTCTGAAGTTGGACCACACATGCTTTACACAACAAATGAGGATGTTCCCGGTATAATTGGGGTTCTAGGAAAAACACTTGGTGATAACGATGTTAATATTGCAAACTTCACTCTTGGTAGATCTCAAGCAGGTGGTCAGGCAATTGCTCTATTGTATGTAGATAACCCTATTTCTGATAAAGTTATTAATGCTTTAAAAGCTACTGGTGTTTTTGGACAAGCAAAAGCATTAAATTTTGTAGTTAACAGTCCAAACAGCTAGTAGCCTTTCTGCCAATTGGAGTCTGCAATTAAAGCCATAAAGCCTATCTAGATTAAGCATTCTGCCCAATCTAACTGGCTTAAAGGTTTAAAAATTTGCATTGTTAATCTTGCATTTTTTACTGAATTTGTCCTAAAATCCTGTGATGTTTACCATTGCTGCCCTCTACCATTTTACACGATTTGAAAACCATTTAGAATTGCAGAAACCTCTGCAAAAACAGTGTGAAGACCTAGGGATAAGCGGATCTCTTTTACTTGCATCAGAGGGCATAAACGGTACGATTGCTGGAACGAGAGAAAGCATAAAAGAAATACTTGTCTATATAAAAAAAATGCCAGGCTGTGCAGATTTAGAATACAAGACTAGTTTCTCTAAATTACCACCATTTCCCAGAATGAAGGTAAAATTAAAAAAAGAAATAGTTACCATGGGCCAACCAGATGTTGATCCAAAAGCTAGAACTGGACATTACGTTTGTCCGTCTGACTGGAATAAGATGCTTCAAGATCCAGACGTAGTGGTTATAGATACTCGTAATAATTACGAGGTTGATATAGGAACATTTAAAGGTGCCATAAACCCTAACACAGAGGCATTTAGAGAGTTTCCTACTTGGTGGGAAAAAAACAAAGATCAGTTCCAAAATAAAAGTGTTGCAATGTTTTGTACTGGAGGAATTCGGTGCGAAAAATCAACAAACTACCTAATCGGTCAAGGGGTTAAAAATGTTTTTCACCTAAAGGGTGGAATTCTAAAGTATTTAGAAGAGATCCCTGAAGAGCAAAGCGAATGGGTGGGTGATTGCTTTGTATTTGATGCGCGTGTCTCTGTCCGACACCAGTTAAAAGAAGGACCCCACGAACTATGTTACGCATGCAGGCAACCTTTACTTCCTAAGGAAAAAGAGCGTTCTGAATATGAGCATGGAGTATCCTGTCACAAGTGCAAAGACAAAACTACTGAAAGCGACAAAGCTCGCTTTCGGGAAAGACAAAAGCAAATTCAACTGTCAAGAAAACGTGGGCAAAAGCATATGGCTGGTTTTGACGGCAGTTAACTTTTTGAAATTCTTGGGCGCCCAGATGCTTCTACTAAAATGCGCGCCTCTACAAAAACAGAACGATTTTCTATCTTAGCCGTTTTCACTTCTCTATCAATATTGACGCTGACATTTTCTGCTCCAGCTTCTTTAGCCTTAGCAATACTTTTTTGGGTTAATTTTTTTTCTAAAGTCTTTAAAGCGTCTTCTTCATTATTAAAATTGACAGGTTTT
Source organism: Marinovum sp. (assembly GCA_002691045.1). Lineage (GTDB taxonomy): Bacteria > Pseudomonadota > Alphaproteobacteria > Rhodobacterales > Rhodobacteraceae > Salinivivens. The sequence continues at coordinate 11,726 of NZGN01000118.1, read as the reverse complement.
CCATCAAAATGAACAAGATATTTACCTTCCGAAGGTGAAGAAACCACCCCCATCTCTCTCATAGTAATTTTGCCAACAACTGCCCCAATAGCGTTAGCCACACCAGCATATTCTGGTAAAATCACATCACAATTTAATTTTTTACCTACAGCAGGATAATACGTTGCAGCTGAAGCGCCTAAACCTATTATTTTTTTATTAATTCCAACATCAATTTTAAGTAAATTTCTGTAACCGTTTAAACCAAGTTGAGTTATGGGGTGTTGTGCTAAAATATCTGGCGTATTAGCAATACCAACCTCTTCCTCTGAAAAGGCCATTTGCAATATAGAATTACTTGTTTGCTTGGTAAGCTGTGAAATGATTATTTCCGCCATTTCGGATGTTGACCCAGCCAAGAGCTCTCCTGAGCCGCTACGACGTCGCGCAAAAAGATCAATTGCCTTAGATGCCGCCTCTTTATCCCAAAAACTTGAGTTATCAAGTGCATGGCTTGCATCGGTCGGTGTGAGGGCCGACATTTGAACAAATCCTAAAGAAATTAATTTTTTTATACATTGAAAATCAAGGCGAGATTTAATCACCTCACTTATGGGAGAGAATTGTTTACCAATTCTTGAAAAAACTTTATCATCACGGTCCGATAGTACTGGCCCTTTAGAGGTCTTTATTCGGCGTATAAATCGCGCATCAAAATCATTAGGAGTTTCACTTTTAAGTTGGGCATCTAATACTTTATGAATTAAACTTCGATCAATTGATGCAGCTAAACAAATTGGAATGACACGCTTGGGGCCCAATAAGATATTTCCATCTAAGCCACCCTGTTTCAAGTTTACCTCGCTATCACCACCCAACCCAAAGGTATACATAGCGACTGCTTCCACCATGGTTCTGTAAGGGCCTACACTTGCCCCTTTTGGATCAATGGCAGGCTTTCCTCCTCTCAAAACAGCTATATCAGTCGTTGTCCCACCAATATCTGAAACGATTGCGTCGCTTTCATCTGTTAACCACCTTGCACCTACAATTGAAGCCGCAGGGCCGCTCAAAATGGTTTCAATTGGTTTTTCCCGTGCTTGCTCTGCGCTAATTAGGGCACCATCTCCTCTTACAACCATCATCGGCGCCATGATCCCAAGGTTTTTTATGACATCCTCAGCCTTTATAATTAGCAAATCGATTAAACCGATTAATCGCGCATTCAAAATTGCTGTCAAAGCCCTCTTTGGACCGTTAAGCTTAGCAGAAAGCTGATAAGATAAGCTCACAGGCCTACCTGTCAATTCACGGATAATTTCAGCAGCTTGTAATTCATGCTCTGGGTTCCTAACTGCAAATTGTGAACAAACTGCATAGGCAGAAACGCCTTCAACTTTTGACACCCACTTTGCCAGTTCATCTTTATCAAGTGGACTATTTTGATAGCCAGCATAATTATGACCCCCTTTAGTAACCAAAAACGGATCTCCTTTAAGCGCATCAATAACTGCATGTTTCTCTAGATCACTCTCTTTGAAACCAATCATAACGAGTGCAACTCGATCTCCCTGTCCTTCAACTAATGCATTAGTTGCAAGGGTCGTTGACAGCGAAACTAAGGAAATTTCTTCTGGATCTATATTTTTCAGTGTCACCGCTTTTTGAATTGCCGATCCAATGCCGATCGATAAATCGCTATGGGTTGTTAAAGCTTTAGCAAATGCAATAATACGTTCTTCATTTTCTAGAATAACTGCGTCCGTATAGGTACCACCTGTATCAACACCTAAAATAAATGACATTTTTATTCCTTAAGTCGACTATGCAAAAGCAATTAATTTTTAATTATGGCGAGACCCGTCCATTTGCGTCAAAATTTATCCGTTTAGTTCTCTTTTCGCCCATCGCGCTGCATCTGCAACTACAGGGTTGGGATCTTTCAAAAGAAACTCAATTGTATCCACATATCTTTTTTCATGAGAATTACCAATCGCATAAAGTACATTTCTGATAAATCTATCACGACCTATCCTTTTAATAGGGCTTCCTGAAAATTTTTTCCTAAATGAAGTGTCGTCTAAAATTACTAATTCATCCAAATCAGGTTCCATAAGATCTGTGCGCGCATGGTATTTGTTATCTGCCGCCTCTTTTGCAAATTTGTTCCAAGGACATACAGCCAGACAATCATCACAACCATATATACGATTTCCAATTTTCGATCTTAGGTTTTCAGGAACGGCACTCTTACTTTCTATNGTGAGATATGAAATGCAAAGACGCGCNTCCAACTTGTAGGGTTCTGGAAANGCNTTTGTTGGACANATATCTANGCAAGATCTGCANGTCCCACAANTATTGATTTCCTTNCTATCTTCTTCAATATCAACCGTTGTNAATATAGAGCCTATAAAAAACCAGCTTCCCAAATCTTTGCTCACGAGATTTGTATGCTTTCCCTGCCAACCTAGCCCTGCCGCTTGACCCAGCGCCTTTTCAGGTACAGGTGCTGTATCAACAAAAACTTTAACCTCACATTCACATTCTTTAATAAGCCAGCTAGCTAAGCGCTTCAGTCGCTTTTTTAATACATCATGATAGTCTCTATTTTGCGCATACACAGAGATTGCGCCTTTCGTTTTTTTCTCTAAGATTTCTANAGGGTNATGCTTGGGNGAATAGCTCTCNCCCAACATGATACATGACTTTGCTTTTGGCCATAGACTGCTTGGATCAGATCGCCACTCTACCTTTTCTTTCATCCATGCCATTTCTCCATGCCAATTTTGGCTCAAGAATTCCTGCAGGCGCTCAGAATGACTTTCTAGACTCCAAGGACGACATACCCGCATTAGGCTAAAACCTTCCAAATTGGCCTGCTCTTTTAGTTTATATTTCAAGTCATTTTGTATCATTCACATGCTTCAAATTCATTTAAATTTTATGATAGCAGATATATTTTTTTAAAACTGAAAATAAATCTTAATCNATTTTTAAAAATCCAAATCATTATAATGATCTGAAGGTGGAAAACCTGAAATTTGATCTGCTAAAATACCACGAAAAGCTGGTCGTGATTTTATTTTTGCNTACCAATCTTTGACGGTAGTAGACTCTATCCAGTCAACATCTTTGGTATAATCCAAAGTCGAAAAATGTGCTGCTGCCGTAAAATCAGCCAGTGTCATCGTGTTACCGGCCAACCACCTGCGGCGCTCAAGTAAATAGGTCATATAATCAAAGTGATATTTGATTTTGCGCTTTCCATTCATGACATTTTTACTATCAGGAGCGCCCTGTTTCATTATCTTTTTATTTATTCTTTCATGTAAAAGCTTGGAAGTAACTTCGTTNTGAAATTTATCATCAAACCAATTTATCAATCTTCTTACCTCATAGCGATCTTCAGCACTTTCAGGCATTAACTTTGGCTCTGGATACAACTCTTCCAAGAACTCACATATAGGTGTGCTCTCAGTAAGGAGCTTCCCATTTAACTGCAATATAGGTATTTTCCCGCTAGGGCTTTTCTTTAAGAATTCGGGTGATTGCTCCCAGTATCTTTCCTCAATAAGTTCCACTTCAACTTTTTTCTCAGCCAGTACAAGCCTTACTTTTCGACAAAATGGTGAAAGGGGTAAATGGTATAGTCTAAGCATTTTACAATTTAAATTTCATACAAAAAACNCATGCACCGATTTANAACGNTTTTCAATCTGTAAAACATTGTGAGCGCTCATCTTTTAAAATTGTGGAAGCCCCATCAGAAATTGCCAACGCACGTCTTTGAATAAAAAGGCTAGGGTTTTTTACCGAACGTTTTTTAGGGTTGGGTAAAACAGCAGCCAATAAGGATGCTTCAGATAAACTTAATTGGCTTGCGGGCAATCCAAACAGCTGCTGGCTCGCTTCCTCAATTCCAAAAACTCCTTGATCAAATTCAGCAATATTGATGTAAACTTCCAAAATTCTCTTTTTAGACCATGCNATCTCTANAGCTGGCGTCAAAATAGCTTCAAAAAATTTCCTAATCCAACTTCTTTCATGCCAAAGGAACAAATTTTTTACTACTTGCTGACTAATTGTTGAAGCACCTCTATTGCCCCCTTGCTCGATAGCTAATCTAATAGCTTTCATATCAAAACCCCAGTGATTGCAAAAGNTTGCATCCTCTGCAGCTACTATAGCTAAAGGNACATTGGNGGATACTTTATCTAAACTTATCCAAGTGTATGATATTGGTCTCTCTAACACCATGTAAGGGGTTGTGGGGATAGGAATAAATCTAAAAAGCAAAACAATAAAAAATAAGACAACAAAAGACAGCATACAAACTGACAGAAATATCTTTTTTGATTTTTTAATCATTCAGGTTTCTTTATAGTAAGTGTATCTAAAAAACAGGTTTAAGTATACTTAAATACACTTTTTCTAAAAAGAGCGCTTTAGTCAGAATTCTATTCAGCCGGAATTAACCCTTCATCTAAAGAAATTGGATGAGAAATTTTATTGAGCATTTCTTTTGGGCATATCTGCACGAAATTTTTTACTTCCGTTTCCCAATTTCGAAGAATTTCGATAGCTCTCCTACTTTCAGTTTCATTTGCATGCTTTTCAATTAAACTTCTCAATTCTGCTTTCCAATGATCAATTTCCACTCTTGAGGTAACTATAGATTCCAAATTCATAACTTCCTGTGCTTGATCTTCTGGATCATAAATGTATGCCATTCCACCCGTCATGCCAGCTCCAAAGTTAGCGCCTATGCTGCCCAAAATAACCGCTACTCCTCCCGTCATGTATTCACATCCGTTCGATCCACAACCCTCGACGACAACTTTTGCACCAGAATTTCTAACGGCAAAACGTTCTCCAGCTCGACCAGAAGCAAACAGAAAACCATCTGTTGCTCCATATAATACAGTGTTACCAACAATAGTATTTTCTGCTGCTACTAACGGACTTACCATCGGCGGTCGTACTACAATCATACCACCAGATAAGCCTTTTCCTACATAATCATTTGCATCACCCAAAACTTCAATTTTAAGCCCTGGCGCAACAAAAGCCCCCAACGATTGGCCTGCAGACCCAGTTAACTTAACAGTTAAATGATCTTCTTGAAGAGAATTTCTCATGCCAAATCTTTGGACAATTTCACTTGATGTGCGAGCGCCAACTGTTCTGTGAGTATTTTGAATGGCATAGGATAACTGCATTTTTTCTCCATCTTTAAGGAATCTTGCAGCATCTCTAACAATTTCTTTGTCCAATGTGTCTGGAACCTCATTTCGAGTCCTTGACCGATCATATAAGATTTTTTCTGCACCATCGACAGTAATTAATAACGGATTTAAATCAAGATCGTCCAAGTGATCGGAGCCTCTACTTACCTGACCAAGCAAATCGGCACGCCCTATAATTTCATCCAAACTTCGAGCACCTATATTTGCCAAAATCTCTCTAACTTCCTGAGCATAAAAAGTAATTAAATTTACTACCTTCTCTGCATTTCCTGTAAATTTTTCTCTCAACGCTTCATCTTGAGTACAGACACCAACTGGGCAAGTGTTAGATTGACACTGACGGACCATGATGCAGCCCATTGCTATCAACGCAGCTGTTCCGATTCCAAACTCTTCTGCTCCCATCATTGCCGCCATGACTACATCACGGCCTGTGCGCAGACCACCGTCTGTTCTAAGAGTAATTCTATCTCTCAAATTGTTCATGGCTAAAACTTGATGAGCTTCTGTTAAGCCCATTTCCCAAGGCAGACCAGCAAACTTAATTGACGTAGCCGGTGATGCCCCCGTCCCGCCATTATGGCCAGATATTAAAATCACATCAGCCTCAGCTTTAGCAACTCCAGCAGCAATTGTACCAACACCTGAAGCCGCGACTAATTTAACAGTAACTTTGCAACGTGGATTGATCTGTTTTAAATCGTAAATAAGCTGTGCCAAATCCTCGATTGAATATATGTCATGATGTGGCGGTGGCGATATTAATGTCACTCCTTTAGTGGAATGCCTCAGGCGCGCTATTAGGTCCGTAACCTTCATTCCAGGAAGCTGACCACCTTCACCAGGCTTAGCCCCTTGGGCAACTTTAATTTCCAATTCTTCGCACTGATTAAGATATTCAGCAGTTACGCCAAAACGACCGGAAGCAACTTGTTTTATTTTTGCAGAAGGATTATCGCCATTTGGTTCTGGGTGAAAGTGGGCTGGATCCTCGCCTCCCTCGCCACTATCAGATTTTGCACCAATTCTATTCATGGCCACATTAAGGGTTTTGTGAGCTTCAGGGCTTAGTGCACCCAAAGACATTCCAGGGGTTACAAAACGCTTCCTAATTGAGGTAATGCTTTCAACATTCTCTATTGGTATAGATTTGCCAAGCGGCTTTATAGCAAGAAGATCTCTAAGGTGTATTGGAGGATTAGACTGCATTCGATTTGAATATTGCTTCCACAGATCATAACTTGCTCTATTACAGGCCGTCTGCATCATATGCATAGTCTGCGCTTCCCATGCATGCGCTTCACCAGTTTTTCTTGATTTGTAAAACCCACCAATTGGCAAAATATCTTGTCCAAACCAACCAAGTTTGTGAATTTCAAGCGCCTTTTGTTGTATCCCATGCACACCAATTCCAGAAATCCTACTCATTAATCCAGGAAAATACTCAGCACACATAGCACGAGAGAGCCCAACAGCTTCAAAATTTAAGCCACCTCTGTATGACGAAATAACAGAGATACCCATTTTTGCCATAATCTTTAATAAGCCCTGATCAATAGCTTCTCTATAACGACGGGTAGCTTCAGTTAAAGGACCCTGCAGTAAACCTCTATCTATTCGGTCAGCTATTGTATCCTCGGCTAGATATGCGTTAACTATCGTCGCTCCAGCCCCAATCAAAACTGCAAAGTAATGAGGATCTATACACTCAGCAGACCTAACGTTTAGCGAACAAAATGTACGTAACCCTTTTCTGGTCAAATGACTATGCACTGCTGAGGTGGCTAATATCATTGGCATAGCAACTTTAGTTTCGTTAGAGCGGTGATCTGAGAGCACCAAGTGTCCAGCACCAGACCTTACTGCGTCCTCCGCCTCAGATCTTATTCGCTCTAATTCACTTTGAAGATCCCCTGTCCCAGCATCAGAAGCAAATGTGCAATCTATTTCAACTAAATCAGTGTTAAATTGTTTCTTCAATTCAACCCACTGGGCATTACCCATAAAAGGACTGTCCAAAACTAGTATTTCTGTTTGGGTACTACTTTCATCCAATACATTTTTCAAATTTCCAAAACGCGTCTTTAAAGACATAACGCGGTATTCACGCAAACTATCAATTGGAGGATTAGTAACTTGTGAGAAATTCTGTCGAAAGTAATGGCTTAGAGGTCTGTACTTTTTTGATAATACGGCACTAGGAGTATCATCTCCCATAGATGCCAGTGTTTCTTTTGCATCTTCTACCATTGGAGCTAAAATTTGTTCGATTTCTTCCACAGAATATCCGGCCGCTATTTGACGCTTTCTCAGTTCGGCTCCAGAAAAAATTGCTTTCTCTGTTACTTTCTCTAACGAAGATCCGAGATCACTTATCTTACTGACCCACTCGCCAAAAGGTTGGCTTTCTGATAGTTTGTTTTTTATTTCTGTGTCGTGGTATAGTCGGCCTTCTTCCATATCAACCGCAAGTAACTGACCTGGACCAAGAGCTCCTTTTTCTCTGACAGTAGCTTCTTCGGAGGTGACCATTCCCACTTCTGATCCGGCAATCAATAGTCCATCACCAGTAATGACGTACCGCATTGGCCTTAAGCCATTTCTATCCAGACCGGCACATACCCAACGACCATCCGTCATTGCCAAGGCGGCTGGACCGTCCCAAGGTTCCATAACAGAATTACAGTAGGAATACATATCCCGCCATTTTTGTGGCAATTCCTTTGCCTTGTTTGACCAGCTTTCTGGCACTAGCATTGTCTTGGCCATGGGTGCATTTCGGCCAGCACGAACTAGAACTTCAAAAACTGAGTCAAGCGCAGCTGAATCGGAAGAACCTCCAGGAATAATCGGTTTTATATCATCAGCTAGTGGGCCAAAGGCACTTGAAGCCATTCTGATTTCATGGCTTTTCATCCAATTCGTATTACCTTTCAAAGTATTAATTTCCCCATTGTGAGCAAGCATTCTGAAGGGCTGGGCGAGCCACCACTGTGGAAATGTGTTTGTGGAATATCGCTGGTGATAGATTGCAAATGCACTCTCAAATCGTTCATCCATCAAGTCCGGATAAAATACCGCTACTTGCTCAGCCAACATCATACCTTTGTAAATTATAGATCGGCACGATAACGATGCTAGATATAAATCGATTATTCCAGCTTCTGCTGCTGCCTTCTCAATTCTACGACGAATTACATACAGCTCACGTTCAAATGTTACTTCATCGACCCCTTTTGAATTAGAAATAAGTATTTGCTCAATTTCAGGCCTAGTTGCATTCGCTTTTTCTCCGAGACATTCAACTTCAACAGGAACATGCCTCCATCCATATATGTAATATCCCAAACGAAGAACTTCGGTCTCGACTATAGTCCTACAAGTTTCTTGGGCACCAAAATCTGTTCGGGGCAAAAAAACCTGACCAACCGCTATCAACTCCTCCAATCGAGGTTCGTGTCCAGTACGTCTAATTTGATCGTAAAAGAACGGGACAGGTATTTGAATATGAATACCTGCACCATCTCCAGTTTTGCCATCCGCATCAACAGCGCCCCTATGCCAAACAGCTTTCAGAGCTTCTATTCCATTTTCAACTACTTTTCGGCTGGGCTGACCATCTAAAGACACAACAAGTCCAACACCGCAAGAAGCATGTTCTGTTTCTTCTCGATAAAGACTATTTTTTGACATCCAATTTCTTTTTATGTGTTCTTCAGAAACCCAATTTTTATCATATTTCATAATCAGTAAGCCCTCTAAGCTTTATCATAAAAGTTGTTATCATTTATTGATCCATAAAAACTAAAGTCGCTTTTATTCGTCGGCTCTATTATAGGTTTATTCCGCAGCAATCGTTTGAACACCTTTGCATTTTTCTATGATGGCTTCTGCTGCTTCTTTACCATCTCGAATAGCCCAAACAACCAGAGAAGCACCTCTAACAATATCCCCAACAGCATACACATTATCTAAGCTTGTTTTGCCCGTTCCATATTCGACCTTTATTGTTCCCCAGCGCGAAACTGGAAGTTCTGGTTGATCCCACATCTTGGGTAAATCTTCCGGTTCAAACCCCAACGCTTCAATAACCAAATCAGCTTGCTCAATATAATCCGAACCATCCACCTCTTCCGGAGTTCGCCGTCCCGTCGCATCAGGATCTCCGAGTCGCATTTTTCGAACTACAACACCCTTGAGATCACCACTTTGATCTTTAAAATTAGTTAAGTCAGAAATATCTTTGTCACCGCGAAAACCCTGAGGAGAACTCAACCATTCAAAAACTACACCTTCCTCTTCAGCGTTTTGAACCTCTCTTTGTGAGCCAGGCATATTAGCTCTATCCCGCCTGTACAAACATTTCACCGATGTGGCACCTTGCCGTACGGCAGTCCGGACACAGTCCATAGCTGTATCTCCTCCACCTATTACGACTACCTTTTTGCCCTTTGCGTTATAAGTACCATTTTCAAATTCATCGACTTTGTCACCAAAGCTGACTCTATTTGAAGCTGTTAAATAATCTAGAGCAGCAAGAGAACCTTTTAGCCCCCTGCTCGGCACGTCAAGTTCACGGGCTTTATAAACGCCAGTAGCGATAATTATAAAATCGTGCTCATCGCAAATTTGATCAAAGGTTTTGTCTACTCCAATGTCAGTGTTAAGGAAGAATTTAACCCCACTTTCTTCAAGTTGGTTATTTCTCCTTTGCACAATATTTTTTTCTAATTTAAAGCTTGGTATTCCATAAGTCAGGAGGCCTCCAGCTCGGTCATAACGATCATAAACTGTAACCTCAAAACCCTCTCGTCGTAATCGCTCCGCCGCTGCTAGACCGCCTGGTCCAGCACCTATTATCCCAACACTTTGCTCAACCAAAACCTGAGGCACATTGGCTTTTACCCAACCCTCTTCCCACGCTGTATCAGTTATATATTTTTCGATGGCTCCTATTGTTACAGTTTCGTGGCCGGATTGCTCGATGACACAATTTCCTTCACACAATCTGTCTTGAGGACAAATTCTTCCACAAATTTCTGGGAACGCATTTGTGGCCTGGCTAGCCTCATAGGCTTCTTGCAAGCGCCCTTCAGCCGTTAGTTTCAACCAATCTGGTATATTGTTGTGAAGAGGGCAATGAGACTGGCAATAAGGAACACCACACTGACTACATCGACTTGCCTGTTCTTTTGCTTTAGCGTTGGCATATTCAGAATAAATTTCTAAGAAGTCTTTATTGCGAACACTTGCATTTCGCTTTTTAGGCATTTGCCTTTCAAAATTCACGAACTTAAGCATTGGTTGCTTTGCCATAGTAGCTCTCCATTTTCACGAAGTTGCTATTTAAACTAGTTTTCTTCAAAAGAAAAGTAAGTATTACTTACCTAAAAAATAGCGATTTTATCAACCAGACTTAAAAACCATAAGTTCTTTTGTAATTTTATGTCCGAAACGGTCCCATTTTTACCAATGTTATTGATTTTCTTTTAGTGTATTGATTCTAAAAATTTTGTAGAGTTGCAAGAATGGAACTGCTGAACATAATTTTTTTATCACTAATTCAGGGTATTACAGAGTTTTTACCAGTATCATCTAGCGGTCACTTAATATTATTCCCGACTTTTAGTGGAAACAAAGATCAAGGCTTGTTAATTGATGTGTCTGTCCATCTTGGAACGTTAGTTGCCGTAATCTTCTTTTTTTGGGCAGATGTAAAAGCCATTGCGATTGGGGTTTCTAACATTTTCTCTGGAAAGTTCTCAAATAACGAAACCAAATTTGCAATTTGTTTAGCGATAGCAACAACGCCGGCTGTTATTTTAGGTGGGACACTAAAATATACAGGTCTATACGACTATGTAAGGGATAGTACTCTTATTATTGGTCTAACCATGTTTGGCTTTGGAATATTACTTTGGGTCTCCGACAAAAGAAAACAAGAGAAAAGAGAATTATCTGACTGGACAATGCGCCATGCTTTAATACTTGGGTGTTGGCAAATGTTAGCGTTGATTCCTGGCACCTCCAGATCCGGCATAACGATTACAGGCGCTCGTTTTTTAAATTATGATCGAGCCAGCGCTATTAAAATCTCCATGCTTATGTCAATTCCAACAATAATAGCGGCAGCCGCACTAGAATTTTATTCGATAGGTATTGAAAATATTTCCGTAAACTGGGCTGAGTTAATTTTAGCCATAGTCGTATCTGCCCTCGCTGCTTTCGGCGCTCTCAGTTTAATGATGCGGTTATTAAAGACTGTTAATTTCACTCCATATGTTCTATACCGAATGCTGCTTGGGAGCTTTTTGATAATCTGGGCTCTTGTGTGATCTTATATAAGTGCGAAACTAGCCTAAAAGTTAAAAGACTAAACAGGATAACAAAATGACTGGGAAAATATATATCCTCAATGGTCCCAATATGAATTTATTAGGGAAAAGACAGCCAGAACTTTATGGCTCTAAGACGTTAACTGATGTAGAAAAAGCATGC
>NZGN01000117.1:0-30685 GCA_002691045.1 Marinovum sp. | reverse complement strand
TCCACCAGCTTCTTGCCCCCTGTGCTGAAGCGCATGTAAACCTAACGCAACGAAATTTGATGCATCTTTAACTCCAACGACACCAAAGACTCCGCATTCCTCTTTCAATTTATCAAAGTCAAAGGGGTTAATATAAGCTGACGTCAAAAATTTATCTCCGATTCACAAAGAACATGTCGATTTTTAAACTGTTTAATAAACTCTGTCACCATAACAAAATGGATATTTCCGAGTATTTAGTATAAATCAATTTTCACAAACTGAAACTAATTGCTCATACTGCAGGGTAAGCCATCCTAGTGCTTTTTCAGGATTTTTTTCCGCTATATCATCTGCTATACCACCAAAGACACGTGCCGATTGACTTTCTTCTAAAATGATAAAAGTACCTGTGCTCAATATTGTTTGATAAGCAAAAAAGGATATTGCAATTAGAGCGATTCCTCTCAAGACCCCAAATATAAACCCCAAAGCTTGGTCGGGTTTATTTAAAGCGGTCTTATTGATGACAACTGATAAAAGTGGGGTAAAGAAAGAGACAAGCATTAAAGCTACAGCGAATACGGCTGCAAACGATGCTAAAATAGCTAATTCGCAACTGTCCGATAAAATAGGTCCTAAGTAAGGGATTTCTTGGATGAATGGCATAACTTCGGGAGCAAACAAGTAGGCTAACACCGCTGCTATTATCCACGCAGCGATCGACATTAATTCTCTTACAAGTCCACGTGAATAGGCCAAAAGAGATGAGACTATAACTATTGCCAAAATGACGCCATCTACAATATTGAAATCTGTCATTTGCATTCAGGTCCCTTGGGTTTGTTTTTTTGTATCATCTACCAATTTATTTACGAAGGATAAAAGGTCCAGATTCTCAAAAACTTCTATATTTGAATCTTCTACTGACTGAATGTTTTTAGGGCCTTCAGCTTTCTTGAAACCAAGTTTTTCAGCCTCTTTCAACCTATTTTCCATTTTGCCAACTGATCTTATGGCCCCTGATAGTGAAACTTCGCCAAAAAAAACATAACTTTCAGGGATGATAATATTCTCTCTAGCTGAAATCAAAGCTGCGGCAACAGCGAGATCTGCAGCTGGTTCTGAAATTTTTAAACCTCCTGCAACATTTAAATAAACATCCAATCCTGAAAATTGAATTTCACATCGAGCCTCGAGAACGGCTAATATCATAGCCAGGCGGTTACTGTCCCATCCAATTACGCTTCGCCTTGGTTGTGAGAGTGGGGTTGGCGAAACTAGCGCTTGGATTTCTACTAACAAAGGTCTAGTTCCTTCGATGCCAGCAAAGACACAAGATCCAGCGCTAGGAGCTCCTCTTGAAGATAAAAATAGTGCTGACGGATTGATGACCTGTTGAAGGCCTAATCCCGTCATTTCAAAAACGCCTATTTCATCTGCAGGGCCGAATCTATTTTTTACTGATCTTAAAATACGAAATTGGTTGCCTCTTTCTCCTTCAAAATAAAGTACTGTATCAACCATATGTTCAACAACACGCGGCCCTGCTATTTGACCTTCTTTTGTAACATGTCCCACCAAAACTATGCTTGTATTACTTCTCTTTGCAAAAGATGTAAGTTCATGAGCTGCTGCTCTTACTTGGCTTACTGTTCCTGGTGCGCTTTCAACTTTATCTGACCAAATGGTTTGAATTGAGTCAATTATAGCTAAATCCGGTTTTTCTTTTTCTAAAGTTGTTAGAATATTTCGCAGGTTAGTATCTGACCCTAAATGTATTGGTGACTCTTCTAACTCAAGTCTTTTTGCTCTCAATTTTACTTGTGATGAGGCTTCTTCTCCTGACAGATATAAAGTTTTTAATCCATTTATTGCAAACTTTGCGGCAGCTTGTAATAAAAGGGTGGATTTCCCAATGCCGGGGTCGCCTCCTACCAGAATAGCAGAGGAGGGCACCAAACCTCCCCCTAATACTCTATCTAATTCATCTAAATCACATTTGATCCTCTGTAGGGGCTTTTCTGTACTTGTAAGGTTATTTAAAGGTATGAAATGGCCTCTGGATCTTCCTAAACTAGTTTTTGTTGGCCCTTGAGATAACCCGGTGTCTTCCGAAATACTGTTCCACTCACCGCACGCTTCGCATCTGCCAGCCCATTTAGAAGTTATATTTCCGCAAGCGGTACAAGAATAATTAGAATTAGACATACATTCATGTGCCAAAGGCACAAGTCTGAAGCAAGAACAAATTTTATTTAGTTTCAACTTATGTTGTTAACAAATACATTATAAATGTCAGGATAAAAATAATTAGGAAACATGTTTCTAAAATAGAATTTGAAAACTTAAATAATGATATTCGAGTTAAGAAGAGGAAACCTATAAAAAAAGGCAAAAACCATCCATTTGCTAAATTTGAAATAATATGGATCAAATTAAAGGGGTTTGAATCTTTAATTGATATAAACAAAGGGTTTTGAGCATAGATTATAATTAAGCAAATAAATGTAATGGCCAGCGCAAACAGGCGTGGTTTAGCCTGGCTATAAAAACTCATTAATAGGCCCAAAACAATGCATAGCGGGATATAAACCACTGTTTTAAAAAAAATTACAAAAAGAAAAAATGGAGATGGCTGGAAGAGATCCGTCATTATCGTAAAGTTTCTATGGGACCCTTTCCAGAGCCGGAAATAAACTGTTTTAGATATTTATTTTTTGATTTATCAATGTTTTTCAAAGGGCCCGTCCATTGGATGGTTCCGGCATGAAGAAGCGCAACCTCATCTGCAATTGATCTAACGGATTGCATATCATGTGTTATCGTAACAGCTGTAACACCCATTTCTACCACTAGTTCTCGTATCAATTTATTTATTACTTGAGCCATAATTGGATCTAGACCAGTTGTTGGTTCGTCGAAAAATATAATTTCAGGTTCGGTGGCAATGGCTCTTGCCAGAGCTACCCGCTTTTGCATTCCACCCGATAATTCAGAGGGGAAATTATCAGCAAAGCTATCTTTTAAACCTACACGGTTAAGTTTATCAATTGCAATTTTGCGCGCCTCGCTAGTACTAATTTTTCGTTTTCCGTTTAAATATCTAAAAGCAACATTCTGCCAAACCGGCAAACTATCGAATAAGGCGCCACCCTGAAAAAGCATTCCGATTTTTGCCAATGCAATATTTTTTTCTTTGCTATTTGGATCGATACCATTTAACAAAACTAGCCCTTTATCAGGCTTAATTAATCCCAGCAAACATTTTAGAATGACAGATTTTCCTTGTCCTGATGCTCCTATGATCACCATCGACTTCCCATCACTAATTTTAAGGTTTACGCTTTTTAATACGTGATTTTGATCAAAAGATTTATGTAGGTCAGACACTACTATCATGATGAAAAGAATACCTCGGTCAGAAAGTAGTTTGCTGCAAGAATTAAAACGGATGCTGAAACAACTGCTGATTTCGTTGCCTGTCCAACGCCTCTAGCTCCTTTTTCACATCGCATACCAAAAAAGCAACCCATTACAGATATTATGCAACCAAAAACTGCACCTTTTATGAGGCCACTCAATACATCCCAAAATTCTAAGTAATTTATTGAGTTTATAAGATATATAGCATTGTTAAAATCAAGCCTTGTTGTCCCGATCACATAGCCACCTAGGACTCCAATAGAATCTCCAACGCCTACCAAGACTGGCACAGCTAAAACGGCGGCTATTACCCTGGGGACTACTAGATATTTAATTGGTTCAGTAGAGAGGGTAATTAGGGCATCAACTTGCTCCGTTACTTTCATCGTTCCAATTTCTGCAGCAATTGAACTTGCTACTCTCGCAGCTACCATCAAACCTCCTAAAACGGGACCAAGTTCGCGAACCATACCAATCGCAACTATAGATGGGACAACCTCTTCAGCATTGAACCTGGCACCACCAGCATAAATTTGTAGAGCTAAGGCCCCCCCAGTAAAAAACGAAGTTATTCCAACTACTGGAAGAGATAGCCAGCCTATTTGTATTATGGATGAAAAAAATGCTCGCAGGAAAAATGGTGGTACTAACAAGTTGGTTAAAATACGGAAACAAAATATTATTAGCTCACCAACAAAACCACAAAGTTCTAAAAATAACCTGCCGGTTTGAGATGCTAAACGTATCATTCAATCAAGCCTTTATAGTTCCTATGATATCGATTGCCCAGTGAAGTCAAAAATTCATAACCAATAGTTTTCGCTCCACCAGCTATTTTGTCTATTGTTTGTTGTGAATTAATTAATTCCAGTTTTTCTGGCTCAACGTCTAGACTAGTTATATCTACCCCTATTAAATCCATGGAAATTCTACCAACTATTGGACAACCAATGTCTTTAAAATATAGTCTTGTATTAGTGCTCAATAATCGAAAAAGACCATCAGCATAACCAGCCGAAATTGTAGCTATTTTTCTTTTAGATGGCGCCGTCCAAATGTTCCCATATCCTACGGTTTCCCCTCTCCCTATATCTCTAATTTGGATTACTGGTATCTCAATTTTCAAAACAGAAAAACAATCCTGCATTGGTGAGCAACCATAAATTCCAATTCCTGGTCTTGTCAGATCAAAATGGTATTCTGGGCCCAATAAAATACCACCCGTAGCTGATAATGATTTCTTAACATTTATCTTGTCTGTAAGTTTGCGAAAGTTTTGCAACTGCATTGCATTCATTTCGTGGCGAGGCTCATCTGCACAGGCTAAGTGAGACATAATTAAAACAGGATTTAGAGACAGAGAAAGCTCTTTAACAGTTTCCCATTCCATCGGTTCCATTCCCAATCTGTTCATACCTGTATCAAGCTGAATTCCAAACTTTTGTTCTTTTGATAGTTCACAATGCCGAGAAAGTTGCTCTATGGAGTTGATAAGAGGTATTAAGCTATAATTTTTTATTAAGTCCGTATCACCGGTCATGTGGCCCGAAAAAATATAGATATCTGGTATTTTTCCCACAATAGAGCGTAATTCAGCACCTTCTTCCGCAGTGGCAATAAAAAATATTCTTGCACCTTCATTATAAAGAGCCGACGCTACTTGTTTTACCCCTAAGCCATATGCGTTTGCTTTAACAACTGCAGCGGTATCCCCACTTGATAACCTTCGCAATTTTTGCCAGTTTTGCCGTATAGCATTTAAATCAATTGTTGCTGTTGCTGTTGCCATTTGTAAAAAATCGAATTTTTAGCTTGAATACTTAGTGAAACAGTAGACTAAAAAAAATAGGAAAACCAACAAATTAAAGAACTTTTCCTAAAAACCTCAAATCATCTTTATAGTGTTTTGATAACTTAGTTTAATTACTGTTGCCAAGGTTTCACAAGGTTCCCAAAGCGTGTGTATTTACCTTCAAAACTAAGTTCAACTGTTCCTATTGGACCGTGTCGTTGTTTACCTAATATCAATTCAGCTCGTCCATGTAGCCGATCCATTTCTTCTTGCCAGATTGCCATTTTTTCTAGATCGTGATCACTGGGTTTTTCACGTTCTTTGTAATACTCCTCACGATAAACAAATAAAACTACATCGGCATCCTGTTCAATAGATCCTGATTCTCGTAAGTCAGCGAGTTGCGGTCTCTTGTCGTCTCGATTTTCGACCTGTCTCGATAACTGAGAAAGAGCAATCACTGGGATATTTAATTCCTTTGCAATAGCCTTTAAGCCTTGGGTGATTTCAGATATCTCATTTACCCTATTATCTCTGCTCGAGCCGGCGCGAACTAATTGCAAATAGTCAATAATCAAAGCATCAAGACCATGTGTCCGTTTTAAGCGTCGAGCTCTGGAGGCAAGTTGGGCAATTGTAAGCGCTGGGGTGTCGTCAATAAATAGTGGTGAGCTTTCAATAGACTTAGCGGCTTCAACAAACCTACGAAATTCACTTTCAGTCATATCACCGCGTCTTATTTGCTCAGACGGAATTTCAGCTGTTTCTGATAAAATACGGGCGGCTAATTGTTCAGCGCTCATTTCCAATGAATAAAAACCTACTATTCCACCATTAACTGTTTCTGATGTTCCATCAGCGTTATCATTTTTTTTGAAAGACTTAGCTATATTATATGCAATGTTAGTAGCAAGCGAGGTTTTTCCCATCGACGGACGGCCAGCTAAAATTATTAAATCAGAGGAATGAAGACCACCCATTTTTTTATCCAAATCAATGAAACCTGTTGATATTCCGGCTAGATTTCCGTCCCGATGATGTGCAGCATTGGCAACTTGAACCGCTTCTCCTAGAGCTTTAAGAAACGATTTAAAGCCAGTTTCCGACTTTCCACTATCTCCAATTTTATAAAGATTTTGTTCAGCTAAAATAATTTGTTCTTCTGGTTGTTCTTCAACTTTAATGGATTGAGCTCGAGAACTTATCTCCTGACCCAAAATTATTAATTCTCTTCTGATGGCCAGGTCATAAACTAATTTTGAATAATCTTTAATTGCTGAACTTGCTACCGATCCGGCCATGAGCTGAGCTAAATAAGAACTGCCCCCCAGTTCTTTAAGGCCTTCGTCTTCAGTTAGAAAAGTGTTTACGGTTACAGCAGATGCCAGTTTACCATCTTTTATTCTAGTAGAGATAATTTCAAAAATTCGAGAATGAACTGGATCGTAAAAATGTTCAGGGTCTACTTTATCCTCTAGCGAATAATAAAGATCATTATTATTTAATAATCCACCAATAAGCTGCTGCTCAGCTTCAATGGAATGTGGCATAAGTTCGTCAGTATTATTAGAAGCGCTGATTTCTGAAAACTTGTTCATGTGCACCCTTGAGAATCGACTCTTTCGTCATAACTTCAACTGACACCAGAGGCAAAATGTATATCTATGTGGATAACATGTTAATTACAACATATAGTTAATAAAATAAAGATAACACTATATGTGGTAAAAAGAAAGCCAATATAACTGTAAAATCTTTTAGTTAATTATTGCGACCGTTTTTCCTGCCACTTTAGAGGTTCTTCTAGGAACCGTTTAACCTCAGATAATGTTTGGGCGTTAAAGTCTTCATTTTTTTTAGCTTCTTCAAACACGTCCCACCAAGTGCATAGACTATGTAAAGTAATGTCTTTTTTACTTAAAGTTTCTTCTATACCGGGAAAAATACCATAATAAAAAATTACTGCCGTATGGGAGCATTTAGCGCCAGTTTCTCGGATTGCCTCGACAAAAGAAAGCTTGGAGCCTCCGTCTGTTGTTAAATCCTCTACTAACAAAACGTTTTGATTCTCTGTGATCACGCCTTCAATTCGAGCATTACGACCATAGCCTTTTGGTTTTTTCCGAATGTAGCTCATCGGTAAACCCATTCTCTCAGCCACTAAAGCTGCAAAAGGTATCCCGGCCGTTTCTCCGCCAGCAATATTATCAAAAGCCTCAAACCCAACATTACGCAGTACTGTCACAGTTAAGAAATCCATAAGTGTTGATCGTACTCTTGGAAAAGAAATTAATTTTCTGCAATCAATATATGTCGGACTAGGTAGACCAGAAGCTAAAACAAATGGGTTTTTTGAATTAAAGTGGACAGCTTTTACCTCAAGCAACATTCTTGCAGTCAATCGTGCGATCTCTGTGTTAGATGGATAATTTGATGAGATCATTTTTAAGTCCTTTACGTCTGCTGAGATTTTTTAATTTATTACTCACTTTTTACTTCCCAGTACGTTTCAAAGTTAGGTTTAAATATAGTCAGCTTGCCGCGGGGAGTTGCTAATTTTTTAGGAAATAATGTGGGTGTATCATTTTTAATAAGTTTGATTTTTTCCATGTTGACTTTTTTACCATAAAAATAGGCTCCATTAATCGATATGAATAATTCTAATTTATTCAATGACTTTTGCTCTTCAAAAATATGTGCCAAAATTTCTAATGTATTTGTAGCAGTAAAGCAGCCAGCACATCCACATGCACTTTCTTTGTCATCATCTAAATGGGGTGCGCTATCTGTTCCTAGAAAAAATTTAGGAGATCCTGACGTTGCGGCTTTTACTAAAGCTAGCCTATGAGATTCACGTTTTACGACTGGCAAGCAATAAAAATGAGGTTTTATTCCACCAGCAAGCAAATCATTTCTATTAATGGCAAGATGATGTGTTGTAATTGTTGCCGCTAGGTTTTCGTTTGCTGAAGAAACATATTCAACAGCATCTTTCGTTGTAATGTGCTCCAGAATAACTTTGAGAGTTGGATTTTTAGTTCTAATTTTTTCCAAAATTGTGTCTATAAATACCTTTTCTCGATCAAAAATATCAATGCTGTTATCAGTTACTTCTCCATGAATACACAGAGGGCAACCTACTTTTGCCATCATTTCGAGATTAGGTTGAATTTTTTCAAAGTTTCGTACGCCAGATCCAGAATTTGTTGTGGCTCCGGCTGGATATAATTTTACAGCCGATATTAAACCTTTTGTAAAACCCTCTTCAATTTCTTTAGGGTTCGTTTCTTCCGTCATGTAAAGTGTCATAAGAGGCTCAAAAGACATAGTTGGCTTTAGAGCCTTTATTATGCGCTGTTTGTAATTTTTTACATGGGTTAATTTGGTAACTGGTGGAACTAAATTAGGCATGATTATGGCCCGTGCGAAAGATTTAGCTGTTTCATTTACAGTTATTGGTAGAAAATCGCCATCTCTTAAATGCAGGTGCCAATCATCTGGCCGAGATATTATAATTTCTTTTACCATGTCATGGCGTTACACAATATTTTGGAGGCTTTCTAGTTAAAGATTGTATTATCTTTTGGATTTGAGTTGTTTGCGAAATTAATCTAGCTAACTTATTGGTATGAACAAAAATGTAGTCAGTTCATTTGGATCAAGTAGATTATGAACTTAGAATTTGATAACGTGCTCAACTTTGCCGCTGATTGGCATGAAAAAGGTATAGGAGCAGCGGTGGTTACCGTGATTGATACATGGGGATCCGCTCCACGTCGAGTTGGCTCTCAGCTGGTTGTTTCAGGCGCTGGACAAATGGAAGGTTCAGTTTCTGGTGGGTGTGTTGAGGGTGCAGTAGTACTAGAAGCTTTAGACTCTTTAAAAGATGGTCAGACAAAAGTGCTAGAGTATGGTGTCAGTGATGATGATGCTTTTGCCGTTGGCTTGGCTTGTGGCGGAAAAATGCGAGTTCTAGTTGAACCAATTGGAAAGCAGTTTCCAATTGAGCTTCTGAAAGAGCTAGTTGATGCAATCGCCAAAGATCGTTCTGTTATTTATGAAATCAATATCGAAACTTTCCGTCGTAGTTTAGTTTATGAAGGCTACGAAGACAGGATCCGTAGTGATAGATCAGGGTTCAAAGACGACAAAATAACATTTTTAAATGTGTTTTCGCCCAAGCTGAAAATGGACATAGTGGGGGCGGTTCATATAGCTCAAGCTCTTGTGCCAATGGCAAAAATAGTTGGGTTTTTGCCTAGGATAATTGATCCAAGAGAAAGTTTTGCCAATAGAGAAAGATTTTTCAGTGTTGAAATATCTAATGACTTTCCTGACATAGCTTTGTCTAATTCAGAGCCAAATTCTAGAACTGCTGTTATTCTATTAACACATGATCCTAAACTAGATGATCCCGCATTACACATAGCCTTAAAAAGCCAGGCTTTTTATATAGGAGCGTTGGGTTCTAAGAAAACCCATGAGCAGCGAAAAGTCAGACTCAAAAACGCTGGATTTACTGAAAAAGAAATAAATCGGATTAACGGTCCAATAGGGCTAGATATAGGTGCATCATCCCCAGAAGAAATTGCAATTTCAATTCTTTCAGAGGTTATTGCCAATTTGCGGTTAGTAAAATGATTTTTGGTGACACAGATGTTAAAAATGCATCTGGATGTATGCTTGCCCACGCCATTAATCTAAATGCTCTCAAATTTCCAAAAGGTCACACTCTCAGTGAGGCAGATTGTAAAGAATTGTACAGGAATGGAATTAATGTAGTTAAAGTTGCGCGGTTAGAGGATTTCGACATAAGTGAAAATGACGCAGCTTTGATAATTGCACAGGCAATTTGTTCCCATGAAAAAATTGGTAGAATTTCAATAAAAAGATCCAGAACGGGTAGAGTTAATTTAGTGGCTGAGCAAGCTGGTGTAGTTCGTTTGGAAAAGCAGGCAATTGTTGATGCAAATATGGTGGACCATATGATCACCATAGCGACAGTGCCCGATTTCCAACAAATAAAAAAAGGTGGCTTGATTGCGACTATAAAAATTATTAGCTACGCAGTCGACAAAAATTCTGTTCAAAAATTCTGCCGGCTGATCTTTGGATCTATAAGTTTTTATGGCCCTAAAATTTCAAGTGCGGCGTTGGTGGTGACATACCTTGATGACCAAAAAGAAAAAATTCGTATTGATGCCATAAAAGAAAGACTAATTAATCTAAATATTTCACTTGAAAAAGTTATCTTTTCTAAACATTCCCTTGATGCCTTAGCGAAAAGTTTGGCTAATCTCCAATCAGAATTGATTTTGATTTTAACGGCTTCAGCGACATCAGACTATTTTGACATAGCGCCAGAAGCTATTCGCATGTGTGGTGGAAAAGTGGGAAGATTTGGTATGCCCGTTGATCCTGGAAATCTGTTATTTTTAGGAGATTTAAAGGGTTCAAGCGTCATTGGGCTTCCCGGCTGTGCTCGCTCACCGGCGATAAATGGAGCAGATTGGGTTTTGTCTCGGATCGCTTGTGGTTTCTTGCCTGATGAAAAGGACTTTGCAGAGATGTCTATCGGTGGATTGCTTAAAGAAATGAAGTCCCGCCCTTCTCCCAGAAGGAAAGGTGAAAAAAATAAGGCGTAAAAATCGCCTTAAATTCTTTTTAATTAGCAAACTAATTCACTTAGTTGGCAAAGGGCCTATCATCATGGTCATCTGTCGACCTTCTAATTTAGGAATATTTTCAACCTTCCCATGATCTTTCACATCTTCTGCTACTCTTTCAAGTAATTCTCTTCCAAGTTCTTGGTGGGCCATTTCTCGGCCTCTAAATCGCATAGTAATTTTTACCTTGTCCCCATTTCCCAAAAACTTATAGACGCTTCTCATTTTTACATCATAATCGTGTATATCCGTGCCGGGTCTAAACTTTATTTCCTTAACTTCGATTATTTTTTGCTTTTTGCGGGCCTCGGACTCGCGTTTTTGCTGCTCGTATTTATATTTTCCAAAATCCATTATTTTGCAGACAGGAGGATTAGCGTTGGGTGAAATTTCGACTAAATCTAAGCCAACATCTTCTGCCATTGATAGAGCCTTTTCTGGGGAAACTACCCCTTCATTTTCTCCTTCAGCACCTATTAGTCGGACTTCTGGGCTCTGGATGCCATCATTTACTCTGGGTCCAGTTTCGCGCGAGGGGGGCGCGTTGTGCGGTTTACGGGCTATTGCTTTGTTCCTTTATTATTTTTTTTACATATGGGCGCAAAATAGTCATGCTGATTTGCTCTTTCAAGACACAATTTTTTTTTATTGAATTTATTTTGAAAAATTAGGCTCAACATAAATATTTCTTTTTCTAGTTATCCTACGAATGCTTTCTCTACAACATAATGAGCTGGCTCTGAATTAGCACCTTCTTTAAGCCCAAATCCTTCAAGGATTTTTTTCAAATCCGTGTTCAAACCTAAAGATCCACATACCATTGCACGATCTGTTTGCTCTGAGATCCCATCAATTCCTAAGTCTTTAAGCAGTTTTCCACTTTCTAGCAAATCTGTAATCCGGCCCATTTGATTGCTCTGGTCTCTAGTGGTGGTAGGATAATATATCAGATTTTTAAGAGAATCCTCACCAACTAACTCCGACATTAGTCCGCCGTTTTGTATTTCCTGAATTAAATTTTCCCCATAAGCTAACTCATTTTTTTCACGGCAGGTGTGTGTTAAAATGATTTGTTCATAGTCTTCATAGGTTTGTGGTTCTCTTAAAATAGATGCAAAAGGCGCAATTCCTGTTCCAGTCGCAAACAACCAAATTCTTTTACCCGGTAGCAGGGCGTCATGCACCAATGTACCTACAGGCTTAGGTCTTAAAATAATTTGATCACCCTTTTTAATATGCTGCAGCTTGGAGGTCAGAGGACCATCTTGAACCTTTATAGAGTAGAACTCTAATTCATCATCCCATGCCGGAGACGCAATAGAATATGCGCGCAGTAGCGGTTTTCCGTCTTCCTTTAGCAAACCAATCATAACAAACTCACCAGACCTAAAACGCAGTGTTCTTGGACGCGTCACTTTGAAAGAGAACAACCGATCAGTATAGTGTTGGACCTCAATTACAGTTTGTGCATCTGGGAGTGTTGGCGTTGCCTGCGGAGCGTTCAATTTATAAGCCCATTAATTTTATTCTGTTTTGATTGTTCTGATAAACAATAACAGAACTTTCTAATTTAATGTATCTAAAATTTATTTTGTTTTACATCAGTCTATTATCATGACATGGCTTTACAGTTTTAGAACAAATTTCTATAAAAACGCCAAATTTCGCTTAAAAATGGATTAAAGTTCTAAGTTGATCATGAAAATAGAAAGAAAAATGAAAGTTGATGCCACTGATCAAAAGATTTTGATTGAACTGCAATCTGACTCTAGTCAGTCACTAGATGAGATTGCTCGAAAAGTTAACTCTTCAAAAACCCCTGTTTGGAATAGAATTCGAAAAATGAAGGAAATGGGTATCTTAGGCCCTCAAGTTACTTTGCTGGATGCAGAAAAACTGGGTTTTGAGGCTTGTTTTTTTGTTCTCATCCGAACAAGTGAACATGANGCAAAATGGCAAGCAAAATTTTTGGAAGCCCTTAATGAGAGTCCTGAGNTTCAAGANGCCCATAGNTTGGCAGGAGACGTTGATTACATTCTCAAAGTTCGGGTCAAAAATGCNAGANCCTACGATGANTTCTATCAGTCTTTAATCCGGCAAGTAAAGGTTCACAATGTCACAGCACTTCTTTCTATGGAACAAATCAAAGAAACTCCCAAGCTACCCTTGTAAGTTTATTGATAATTTTTCTAACCCATGAAAATGGTAAACATTCGCATAGCGAGGGGGTTCTGCGAACTCCATGTAAGGGTATTCTTTAAATAACATTGGCAAAGCTATCTGCATTTCTAGTCGAGCAAGAGCGGCTCCAACACAAAAATGAATACCACCGCCAAATGCAGTATTTTTTTTGATTGTTCTATCAGGATCAAAGGAACAAGGATCTTCCCAAATTGTTTTATCTCTTCCTGTTGCTCCCAAAACTAATGCAACTTCTTCACCTTTTTTTATGGTATAGTCGCCAAGATCAATTTGTTCATATGCATAGCGAGTAAAGATATGCAGTGGGGGATCAAACCTTAAAATTTCTTCAATAAGTCGATTAATTTTATCCTCACTTTTCCAGTCTATCTTAAGATCTTTATTTTCTATTAATGCTTTAATACCATTTCCCAGGGAATGTACTGTTGCTTCGTGGCCAGCATTTAGTAAAAGAATGCAGGTGGTAATTAGCTCTTCTGTGGTTAACTTTTCTCCATCTTCCTCAGCTGATATCAAATGAGTAATCAAGTCATCTTCAGGTTTATTTCGACGCTCATTAACATATTGCCTCATAAACATTGAAAATTCTTGGGAAGCTTTAACGGCACGTGCTTCATGTTCTTCTGTTCGCCGTGCTTGATACATCATGACCATATCATTAGACCACCTTAGCAACTGATCGCTCATTTGTTCTGGGACACCCAAAAGTCTAGCAATTATGATGACGGGTATTTTGTTAGCATATTCGTTTAATATGTTTACTCTATTACCAGAAAAACGCTGCGTAAGCTGATTACACAGAGTTCTTATTTCTTCAGTCATCGAGTTTATCTTTCGGCTTGTAAAAGCTCTTAAAACTAGACCACGAAGCCGAGTATGTTTTGGTGGCTCTAGTTGTAGCATGGAATGATCTTCCAACTCATAAAAAGGTGCCAACTCTTTTCGGTACCCTTGTTTTTTTTCTTCTGGGCATTCGCGACCAAATCTTCTATCTTTAAGAATTTTTGAAACATCTTCATGTTTAAAAAGGGAGATCATATTATAATCTGACCAAAAAACTTTACCGCCTCTAGCTAAACACATTTCATAAAAAGGGTAGGGATTTTGTACAAAGTCATCATCGATGGGAGATTGTGAAACTTTTTGTATCATTTTTCCTCTACGATGCGGCTTTAATTATTTCTATAAAGTCACTGCTTTTTAGGCTGGCTCCGCCCACTAAAGCTCCATTTACATTAGATATAGAAAATATTTCCCTTGCATTCGATCCTTTTACGGATCCACCATATAAAATTTTGACATTATGAGCCTCGGCCCCAAAAGTACTTGCTAGAAAACCTCTTATAAAAGAGTGTGCGGATCGAATTTGATCTATCTCTGGTACTAGACCTGTTCCAATTGCCCACACAGGTTCATAGGCAACGACTGTATTTTTTGGATTAACGTTTTTAGGAAGACAGTTAAGCATTTGTTCTTGCAGTACCTGCAAAGTCCTCTCCGCTTTTCTTTCTTCTAATGTTTCGCCTATACAAACAATAGCGGTTGCTCCGGCTCTCTGGGCAGCTTCTGCTTTTTGTTTAATTATTTTATTTGTTTCATTGTTATCTTGGCGCCTTTCCGAATGTCCCACTAATACCAATTCAGCGCCCACATCTAGAAGCATTTCTGCGGACACCTCACCAGTATGTGGCCCATTGGCATTAATATGACAGTTTTGTGCTCCAATTTTTATATTTTTTGTCTGTTGACTTGCGGATAAAATCAATTGAAAAGGAGGGCATATTGCGACCTCACAGTCGATTGTATGGCAATACTGGTCAATTACCTTTATCTCAGAAAGCATATTTTGGTCGCCAAACATTTTCCAATTACCAGCAACTAATTTAGACATTACAGCCTCTCTCAATATATTAGGGGCAAATTTTTATATTTTTTCAAATTCATATTACTTATTATATTTCAAGCCATAAGACTTAAAAATTAATTTACATATTTTCGAATTTGATTGACTCTCCGCAGCCGCATGCCTCGGTGACATTTGGATTATTAAATTTAAAACCTGATTCAAGCAGTGAGGATTCATAGTCAATTTCTGTACCAAAAAGAAACATTTGAGCCATCGGAGCTATAAGCACCCTCGCTCCGTCTTGCTCAACAATCTCATCATTTTTGTCTGGTTCGGTAACATATTCCATTGTATATTCCATGCCCGCACAACCGCCTTTTTTAACCCCAACTCTCAGGCCAAAATATTTGCTAGTCTCCATTAGCTTATTAATTTGCAAAACTGCACTTTGGGTTAGTTTAATTGCATTTTTTCCTGGAATGGCAAACATTCTACTTATCCACCTACATAAAGCCTAATTCGAGACGCGCTTCGTCGCTCATCATATCCATTCCCCAAGGTGGTTCCCAAGTTAAATCTACCGAAACTTGCCTAACTCCACCTGTTCCATTTATAGCGTCTTCTACCCAACCAGGCATTTCTCCAGCAACAGGACAGCCTGGAGCAGTTAGAGACATGATTATGTTAACATCGTTATCTTCGGTGATTTCGATTGTATAAATTAGCCCCAAATCATAAATGTTAACTGGAATTTCGGGGTCAAATACTGTTCTGCACGCATCAACGATAGAATTATAGAGTGGGTGCTCCGTTGAGGAGGGAGAAATCAACGGTGTGCCTTCCATTGGTGGACTTGCTTCATTCATTGCCGAACTCTTTATTATCTTGACAATTTATATAAGGTATACGAGGCCGTTCGTCTAGAGGAACGATTAAGTTGTCGTACTATCAGGTAAAGATAGTGATGAGACTTGTTCTGAAACTGGTGCAGTGTTTAGTGGGTGCAAATCTAATTTATATTCTTTTTTTTCAGATAGCACTCGCCATTTGTTATTTTGAAAAATTTCAACACCTTTAAAATTTACTTTATAGTCCATTTTCTGACTTCCCGGGACCCAATAGCCTAAATATAGATACGGAAGACCTAAGTCTAATGCGACGGAAATATGATCTAAAATCATAAATGTGCCCAATGATTTTTTTGATTTATCTGGATCAAAAAAAGAATAAACCATACTAAGGCCGTCACTAAGAACATCCGTTAAGCAGACAGCTTCCAAGATATTTTTGTCGTAATACTCCATTACTTTTGTCTCTATGGAAGATTCTTCAATCATTGCTGCAAATTCAAAGACATCCATGTCAGCCATTCCGCCATTTGCATGTCGTTCACGCAAATACTTTTGAAACAAGTCGTATTGTTCTTCTGTGGCCCAAGGACTATTTGATCGTCGGCTAAGAAATTGATTGCGTCGGAGTATTTTCTTTTGGCTTTTGGATGGAGAAAATTTTCTAACATCAATGCGGGCAGACAAACAAGCAGAGCACTCATTGCAAGAAGGCCTATATAAAATATTTTGAGAACGCCGAAAGCCTTGCTGCGATAGTGCGTCATTGAGTATCTGTGCGTCATCACCTTGTATTGAAGTGAATAGTTTCCGCTCAATTCTATCCGGTAGATAGGGGCAGACTTGTGGTGCCGTAACATAGAATTGGGGTGCAATGGGTAAAGTATGGCGCATGCTGTTACTTTAGCAATTTTTTTATACTGGGCAATGAAGTTTGTTAGTGTGTATATAAAGCATTGTTATTTATAAGAAAAATTTTCTTTCCTTATTTTGATTTGGAGTAAGTTTAGTTTTTTGTTTAAATACATGATCTTTGACGAACTGATTTAATTTCTACATAATGAAGTTAAATTGGGGTAAAAGATCAAGTTCATGACATTTGAGTTTAAGCCTGAGCGAATTCCAAAAATCTTTGATCAACGAATAGCTAATGAGGTTTATAATCTATTTCCCGAGTTTCCAGAGACTTTAAGAAATTTTTTTGCTGCAACTGCTTCCTGCAGCCCATTTTTATTTTCACAAATACAAAATGAGCGGGATTGGTTAGTAGATGTCATTAAAGAAAAAGAATTTGATCTTTTGTCGCTTTTGCACCCGCTAAAATTAGAAGCTTATGATGCCCTATATTTTAAATTGAGGTTGGCAAAAAGAAGGGCAGCACTTTGGATTGCTATATGTGATTTGGCCGATATTTGGTCGCTCGAAACAGTTACACAAAAACTATCTGAATTCGCAGACAAAGCCGTAAATTTAGCATGGTGCGCAGCGTTTAATTTAGAATTAAGAAAGGGTAAATTTCCAAAGAAATATGATGCAAATCCAGATAACGTAGGATTTTTTATACTGGCTATGGGTAAATTAGGTGCCTATGAACTCAATTATTCTTCAGATATTGATTTGATTTGCTTTTTTGATGAGGAAATTTTTAATCCTGAAGAATTTCAAGCTATGCGCCGAACCTTTATAAATGCAACAAAAAATATGTATCGTCTTTTAAATGAAAATGGAAAAGACGGTTATGTCTTTAGGACAGATCTTCGTTTGAGACCTGATCCATCTGTTACGCCAGTTTGTATGGGAGTTGATGCGGCAGAAAGGTATTATGCCAGCCTAGGTAGAACATGGGAACGGGCGGCCTTTATAAAAGCCAGAGTTTGTGCAGGTGATTTTTTGGCAGGAAGTAAATTTTTGAAAAATTTAGAGCCATTCATTTGGCGTAAATATCTTGATTACACTGCAATTGCCGATGCCCATGACATAAGACTGCGAATAAGGGATCATTACCAAACCAAAAGCGGAAATATTACTTTGCCCAAACATAATATGAAGCTGGGGCGAGGTGGTATTAGGGACATCGAATTTTTCACTCAAACTCACCAAATTATTTTTGGTGGAAGAGACAAAAGTATTAGATCAAAGGCAACTATTAAGTCATTGAAATTAATATTGGAAAAAAAGTGGTTACCAGTTAATTTAGTAAAAAATTTAACAGATCATTATTGTTTTCATCGAACAATTGAACACCGGTTGCAGATGATAAATGATGCTCAAACACACGAACTTCCATCTTCTGATCAAGGTTTTGCTCGCCTCGCCAGCCTAATGAGCAAAGATAAAGATGAATTGAAACAAGAGCTGTTTTTTAGGTTAAGTGAAACCAATGCTGCAATAGAAGGCTTTTTTGAGCCACAAAAATTTGAGCAAAATATAGAAACACAATCAATTCCCAAAGAATTTGAAGAGCGAATAAAAAATTGGACCAGTTTCCCAGCTTTACGAGCTGACAGAGCGATTTCTATATTTGAGCGTCTTAAACCCTCCATCTTCAAGAAAATAAATTCAACCTCTAGACCAAATGAAACTTTAAAAGCATTTGATAACTTTCTTTCTAAATTACCTGCAGGAGTTCAACTATTTTCTTTATTTGAAAATAATATTCAGATTTTAGATTTATTAATAGATATTTTGGGGACGTCTGAGGCTCTCTCGGAATACTTAGTCAAAAATACTGCTGTGCTAGAGTCTGTTATCGCACCTGAATTTTGGGAAAGTTGGCCAAATAAAAAATATCTCGCTGATGAATTAGTGGCAAAGCTGCTCGCTGAAACCGATTATGAAGCTAAGTTAGATTTGGCGCGGCATTGGTGCAAAGAATGGCAATTTAGAATTGGAGTTCATTTTTTAAGATCCAAGGAAGATGCTATAAGTGCAGGTGCTCAATATGCGGAATTGGCCGAAGTCACCCTAAGCGTTCTGTGGAAAGAAGTTTTGGTTGAATTTGCAAAAAAATATGGTTCTGAACCTGGCAAAGGAGCGGCTGTGATTGCTATGGGTAGCTTGGGGGCTGGAACCTTGCATGCAAATTCCGACCTTGATTTGATAATTATTTTTGACTCAGGTAGCGATGACAAATCTGAAGGTTTAATGTCAATTCCTTCTCGGCAATATTATTCCCGCCTTACCAAAGCATTTATTACCGCCATATCTGCTCCAATGACCGAAGGAAAATTGTATGAAATTGATATGCGCCTCAGACCTTCAGGTTTTCAAGGCCCGGTAGCCACTTCTTGGAATTCTTATCAAAATTATCAAAAAAACGAAGCTTGGGTTTGGGAGCACTTAGCACTGACAAGAGCTCGAGGTGTCGCTGGCAACAAAATTTTATTAGGAAATTTTGAAAGCTTTCGCAGCTCTTTTTTAAAATCGTATGGTAGGGATAATATCTTTAAGGAATTAAATGAAATGCGATCAAGAATTTCTCAAGCAAAGTCTTTAAATCCTTGGGACGCCAAAGTAGGACCTGGACGTTTGCAAGATATTGATCTGCTGTCTCAAGCTGCATGTTTGTTTGCTCGTTCTGTTTCACGTAGCACATCAGAAGGTCTTAAGACTCTTTGTAATGAAAATGTTTTGACCAAGAATGAATTTCTAGAAATAAAAGCTGCTGCTGAACAGTTATGGTCTTGGCAAATTGGGTTAAATATACTGTTTAAAGGGCAAGTAGAGCTTAAAAATAAAGATATTTCTCATCATAAAGTGCCAGTTGATATTTTTTCAAAAAAGACCCTTTCCGAAGTTAGACAGAATTTGCATAGTTTGTCGGAGAAGGTAAATAAGATCATTGATAAAGCATTGTCTGCTCAAAGAGGTAATTAACTTATGAAAGGTGACTTTGACGATCCCAAAGCATTAATCCGAGAAGCTTATAACATTGAGGCAATTACGCGTTCTGAGTGCCGCAGTATATTTTTGGATTGGGCTCTCAGTCTGCCATTGGAGCAGAATTCAAACGCAAGCGTTCAAACATTATTAAAAAAATACAAAAATAATTTTCCGGAGCATCCAATGACTGAAACTTTGGAAGAGGGTCTTTTAACTATGGTTAAGCCGAGGAGGCGTGGAGGGTGGAAGTCTCGACAACGGCCCAAGTCAGGTTAATTTTAGTTTATTATTTCTGAAGCTGCTTTGGCTAGATTAGTTATTCCATGCCAGTCTTTATTTTCAATTAAATTTTGAGGCGCTACCCAGCTTCCTCCAACACATAAAGTATTTTGGAGCTGCAAATAACTTTTGGCATTTTGATAAGTTATTCCTCCTGTAGGGCAAAATTTAACATGAGGAAGTGGACCCCCGATTGCTTTCAAAGCGCTTTGACCTCCAATGGCTTCTGCAGGGAAAAATTTTTGAACAGAAAACCCAAGATTAAATAATTTCATGATTTCGCTTGATGTTGCCGCGCCTGGTAAGATGGGTAGTTTTTTCTGTTCGCAGGCCTCTAGAATATCAACGGTAGAGCCAGGAGAGACCCCAAATTGTGCTCCAGCGTTAATTGCGTCTGTGACGTCTGATGCCTTTGTTATTGTTCCAGCTCCTACTATTCCACCCTGTACTTTGGCCATTTCAGATATGACTCGAAGGGCAGATGGAGTTCTTAACGTGACTTCTAAAACTTTTAAGCCGCCTTTTATGAGAGCTTCTGCTAAAGGTTGAGCTATATCAGCATCGTCCACAACCAAAACGGGAATGACCGGAGCTAAACGACATAAACTCTCTGTTTTTTTACTGGCTTCATATGGATTCATGTTTTTTTACAAAATAGAGTTTGCACCTTCTGAAGTTGAGCCCACGTTTTTTCGAAAAATATTGAAAAGTTCGCGTCCTATTCCAAAATGATTATCAGAAAGGTCGACAGAAACAGAAGTTCGATGCTCCAAGTCTTCAACTTGAACCTCAAGTATTCCATTGTTCGCGTCTAAAAGGAGAATATCACCATCTCTAACCTTTGAAATAGGGCCGCCACTAGCCGCTTCAGGTGTAACATGAATAGCTGATGGAACTTTCCCTGAAGCTCCGGACATTCTACCATCTGTTACTAAGGCTACCTTTAAGCCGCGATCTTGTAATGTCGCTAGTATAGGAGTAAGGCTATGCAGCTCTGGCATGCCATTGGCTCGTGGCCCCTGAAAGCGAACTATGAAAATAGTATCTTCTTTCAATTCATTGTTTTTAAAAGCTGACTTAAGTTCTTCTTGACTGTGAAAAATTTTCGCAGGGGCTTTGATAACTCTATGTTCTGGAGCCACTGCAGAGATTTTTGTTATGGCGTTACCCATGTTACCATTCAGTTGTTTCAACCCTCCAGTTTTTTGAAATGGATCTTTGATCGGCCGAAGTATTTTTTCATTCAATGATTTACGAGCGCCTGGTAAAAATTTTATTTTATTTTCTATAAGTCTAGCTTCGTCTCGGTATTGGACTGCTCCATGTCCGGCAACGTTTTTTACATCATCATGAAGCAATCCTGCGTCTAGTAATTCATTAAACAAAAACGATAGACCACCCGCTGCATGGAAGTGATTTACATCTGCTAGGCCATTTGGATAAATCTTAGCCATCAATGGTACAAGAATAGCAATATCTTCAAAATCCTCCATCGTAAGTTGTATTCCAGCCGCTTTAGCCATCGCAGGGATGTGGAGCGCTAGATTTGTTGAGCCTCCTGTTGCCATCAGTCCAATGATGCCATTTACAAACGCTTTTTCACTCAAAACTTCGTAGGCCGGACAAAACTCTTTACCAGAAAATGAAATATCCAGTGCGCGCTTAGTGCCATATCTAGTGAGTGCACTGCGCAGGGGAGTCTCTGGATTTACAAAAGATGAACCTGGAAGTTGAAGTCCCATAAATTCCATAAGCATCTGATTTGAATTAGCTGTACCGTAAAATGTGCATGTTCCTGGACCGTGGTAGCTTTTCATCTCCGCATTCATCAATTCTGATCGATCAATTTCACCAGTTGCAAATAATTGACGTACCTTAGATTTTTGATCGTTAGGTAGACCAGACGTCATTGGCCCTGCAGGCAAAAAGATTGCAGGTAAGAAACCAAAGGTAGCAGCAGCCATGACGAGTCCAGGAACTATTTTATCACAAACGCCGAGATAAATAGTCGTATCAAATGTATTATGGCTGAGCGCTATGCCTGCAGACATCGCAATAACATCACGAGAGAAAAGTGATAACTCCATGCCTGCTTCACCTTGTGTAATACCATCACACATCGCAGGAACACCTCCAGCGACTTGAGCCGTAGCTTGGTGATTTCGAGCCTCGTCTTTTATTAACTCAGGAAAATTATGAAATGGTTGGTGAGCAGATAGCATATCATTGTAAGCTGATACTATCCCAATATTCGGAACACTTTTGTTTGCTAATGTTTCTTTGTCTAATCCCATTGCGGCATATGCATGTGCCTGATTTCCACAAGAAAGATGGGCACGTCTTGGACCTTTTTCCACAGAAGATTTCATTCTGTCGACGTATTTTTCTCGGCTTTCTTTAGAGCGTTCTATAATTCTGTCAGTTACTTCTAAAAGTTTTTTGTTTACTGGCATTTTTACTCTTGAGATCCAAACATATTAATTTGTTAAATAGATTTGGAACTGCACTCCCCCAAAGCAGTTCAAAATGTTAGCGCTAACTATCACAGGTTGTACAAGATTGAAAGGTTTTGCGCAAGGCAGACTTTAATTATTACAAGCCTTTTATCTATGAAAATTTTATGTGAAACTAATGCTATGAATGAACTTCAAAAACATCCAATAATTCGTTTAAAACCAAAGGTTTCCGCTGGAA
Source organism: Marinovum sp. (assembly GCA_002691045.1). Lineage (GTDB taxonomy): Bacteria > Pseudomonadota > Alphaproteobacteria > Rhodobacterales > Rhodobacteraceae > Salinivivens. The sequence continues at coordinate 8,071 of NZGN01000117.1, read as the reverse complement.
AAATTTCGGCTGGGTTTCCTTGGGTCTATGACAATGAGTTAGTTTTAGACAGGCGAACCAAAAAAATACCAGCTGGAACAATAGTTGAGTTACAAGATAGCGAAAGAAATTTTCTTGCAACTGTAGTTGTAAACTCAAAATCAAAAATTTTTGCAAGAGTGATTTCAAAAAATAATAAAAATATTGTGGGTTCAGAACTTGTTCTGAAACGGATAAGTGCTGCAAAATTATTAAGAGAAAGCTTTTTTAAGGATCCTTACTACAGGCTCATAAATTCTGAGGCAGATCGAATGCCTGGAACCATTATAGATCGATTTGGAGATTTTTTTGTGATTCAACCAAACTCTGTCTGGTCTGAAAATAATATAGAAAATATTACTGAGGCTTTAAAACAACTTTTTAATCCAAAAGGCATTATCAAAAACTCAAACAGCCGTGCAAGAATGTTGGAGGGCCTAGATGATTGTTCGCTCTTACTGCATGGATTTATACCGAAAACACCAATAAAAGTGCCAATGAATGGCGCCGTGTATATGGCTGACCTAAATCATGGTCAAAAGACTGGGCTATTTTATGACCAGAGGCTAAATCATGCATTTTTATCCGGTATTTCCAAAAACAAAACTGTCTTGGATGTTTTTTCTCATGTAGGAGGTTTCGCATTAGCTGCATTGGTTGGTGGTGCAGTAGAGGCAATCGCTGTTGATGCATCTGAGGCAGCACTGAAACTGGCACAACAGGGCGCTGAAGCAAGTGGCTTCAGCTCTGCTTTTTCAATATTAAAAGATGATGGGTTTGGTGCATTAACCCGTTTAAAAAATGAAGGAAAAAAATTTGACATAGTGATATGTGATCCGCCTGCATTTGCACCATCAAAACAAGCATTAGGCTCTGGTCTTCGCGCCTACGAGAAGCTTGCTAGGATGTCTGTCGAACTGGTTGAGGAGGGTGGTATTTTAGTGCTATGTTCTTGTTCTCATGCTGCGTCGCTATCAAAATTTAGAGAGGCTTGCATCAAGGGTGTCAGTCATGGAGGTAGAAGATCTTCTATCATTTTCACAGGATTTGCTGGTCCAGATCATCCGGTTCATCCGATGTTATCTGAAAATGGATATCTAAAGTCTCTTTTCTTCTCGCTATGAAATATTTAGCCGATACATGTGTTTTGTTTCCAACGGTTATGCGGACTTTGCTATTGGAGGCTGCTAAATCGAAAAATGATGAAGTTTTTTGGTCAGAAAAAATACTGAGTGAATGGTCTGCATCAGCAAAAAAACTTGGCGAACTTGGTCAATTGCAAGCCGATGCTGAAATTTCTATTTTAAAGGCTAATTGGCAAAATAGCATAATAGATTTTAGTTTAGAGCTTGAAGAGAGTTTGTATTTACCAGATTTAAACGATCGACATGTTTTAGCAGCAGCAATTACTGGAGAATGTGATGCTATAATTACCCTGAACAATAAAGATTTTCCAAAGCAAATATTAGATCAATACGGTTTGAAGCGGGTAGATCCCGATAATCTAATATTGGATTATTTAAAAGATGATGACACCATGATCATTGAAATTGTTAAGTGTTTGTTGATTAAGGTAAATAAAGAATTGAAAGAAGACTGGACTATCCGCCAATTACTTAAGAAAGCACGATTGCCTAGAACAGCAAAAGCTATTTCCTTTAAAATTGACGGATAATTTTTTAGGTAGCTTTTAAGATTGAAAGTCCCGCGTATTCTGCCGTGTCACCTAACTCTTCTTCGATACGGATAAGTTGGTTATATTTGGCTAGTCTATCTGAGCGCGCTAAAGAACCAGTTTTAATCTGTCCACAGTTAGTTGCAACCGCAAGATCCGCTATTGTCGAGTCTTCAGTTTCGCCAGATCTATGGCTCATCACATTCGTAAAGTTTGCACGGTGAGCCATTTCAACTGCATTTAAGGTTTCAGATAAAGTTCCAATTTGGTTTACTTTAACAAGCATTGAATTGGCTGCCTTTTTTTCAATACCCATTTTTAGTCTTGAAGGATTTGTAACAAAAAGATCATCTCCAACTAGTTGAACTTTATCTCCAAGTGTTTCTGTAAGAGCTATCCATCCTTCCCAGTCATCTTCAGCCATACCATCTTCAATAGAAATTATTGGATAATCTTTAACTAAGCTTTCTAGATAGGCTATATTTTCGATACTGCTCAGCTCTCTTCCTTCACCCTTAAAAATGTATTTATTGTCATTATAATATTCTGTTGAAGCGCAATCCAAGGCAAGAAAAATGTCGCTGCCAGGCGAATAGCCAGCTTTTTCTGTTGATTTTAAAATAAAATCAATAGCTTCTCTAGTTGATTTAATGTTGGGCGCAAACCCGCCTTCGTCTCCAATGCCAGTTGATAATTGTGCATTTTTTAATTCATTTTTTAAGGTATGAAATATCTCTGACCCTATTCTGATAGCGTCTTTTATATTCTCAGCTGCCACTGGCATAATCATAAACTCTTGAATATCAATGGGGTTATTAGCGTGCTCGCCTCCATTAATAATGTTCATCATTGGAACCGGCAGAGTTTTAGCAGTTGCTCCACCAACATATCGATATATTGGTAAGTTGCAAAAATCGGCTGCAGCTTTTGCACAGGCCAAGGAAACGCCTAGAATTGCATTGGCACCTAAACGTGATTTATTAGGCGTGCCATCCATTTCGATCATTAATGTGTCGATTGATAATTGCTCAGTTACATCGTAACCTATCAGCTCTTCAGCTATTTCGGCGTTTACTGCAGCTACCGCGTTGAGTACACCTTTTCCATTGTACCTATTTTTATCTGAATCTCTTTTTTCTACTGCTTCGTGAGCACCCGTTGATGCTCCAGAGGGAACGGCTGCCCTGCCGAGCGTGCCATCTTCTAAAGTAACATCGACTTCAACTGTTGGATTTCCTCGACTATCTAGAATTTCCCGAGCATGGATATCAATTATTGTGCCCATTTACTTAGCCTTTTTTAAACTTGAGCTCGGAGTAGCAAAATTTAAATTCAATGTACACACCTATTGTTAGCGTTAACATAAGTGGTTTTACGATATTTAGTTCAAAGTGTTTTGCTCCATAGCTAATCTTCTTTCGCGGCTGAAAGTGTAAATACCAGAACCAACGACCAACAGGCCGCCAAATAAAATGGGCAAGGTTAATTGTTCTCCTAAAATTAAACTTGCCATACATAAAGAGAATAGAAGTCTAGAGTAGCGAAAAGGGGCAATAACCGAAACATCGCCTTTGCGAGTGGCTAAAACCAGCAAGAAATAACCGGTGAGACCAATAATAGCAGCACATATTAATATCGATGTTTCGTATACAGTGGGCATTATAGGTGGTCCAAAAAATGGATAGGCAATAAAGCCGGCGCTTCCCATTGCTAAACAAGCATAAAAAGTAACGGTCAAAGTGGGAATTTCAGTCGCCATGTCTCGAGTGACTACATCTCTTAGAGCTAAGCATAAAACTGCTGCTAAGCCCAAAAGTGATGCCAGTTGGAAGCTTCCATAGCCAGGCTGGAGTATAATTAATACACCCAAAAAACCAATTAAAATCGCTGACCACCTGCGCCATCCAACTTTTTCACCCAATAATATGGCTGCACCTAGCGTGACAAATAAAGGTGTCGCTTGCAAAATAGAAGCAAGTAAAGACATAGGTATTAAAACCATGGCTGAAGTAAAAGAGAGAGCTCCAAATAGATCTGCAATTGTACGCGACACTACATGTTTGTTGATTAATATTTTATCGATGAGATTGACATTGAGAAGTACTGCGAGCACCAGGGTTATAAAGGCACCGCCAAAGCCTATTGAGAAGAGAATCTGAGTGGCAGGCAGCCGAATTGATAATAATTTTATAAATGTGTCTTCTATGGCAAAACATGCCATTGATAACATCATAAAAATAATACCGCGAAGATTGTCCATTTAAGCCTGAATAAAGAGCACCAGCTGTCACTCAGAAACTTTTCATTGTCAAGCTATGACTTTTTTAAGGGAACACCATAAAGTTCTAATTTATGCCCCATCAATTTGTATCCTAGCTTATTAGCTATTTTCTCTTGTAATTTTTCAATATCAGAATCCACAAATTCAATAACTGATCCTGAATTTATATCAATAAGATGGTCATGATGGTCACGCTCCGCGTCTTCGTAGCGCGCACGGCCATCGCCAAACTCTAACTTATCTAAAATTCCCGCTTCATCAAAAAGCTTAACGGTCCTGTATACAGTTGCAATAGAAATTGTCGGATCAATTTTTGATGCTCGAGTATATAATTCTTCAACATCTGGGTGATCGGCTGTATCTTCTAGAACCTGAGCGATAATTTTGCGTTGGCTTGTCATACGCAAACTTTTTTGTTCGCATCTTTGTAGGATTGTGTCAGTCATTTCATTTAAATTTATAAATATATCGCCCTATGGTATATTATTGTTCAACTGTAACGCAAGAACTAGGTCCCGCAGAAGGTTTTTACGACCTCTTCTTTGTCTGTTGGACTTAGTTCGAGATCAGAGAATTTTGAATTTTTTTCGTAAGGCAATTTCAATGCTACATTTAGTCTATGGAATGGTTCAAAATTAGAATTTAGTGCTGAACTTATAGCAAATTCTATTTGATGATTGCGTGGTATCAGGTTTGGATTTACTGAAGCCATGACTGAAAACGGATCAGGTTCGTCTGACGTTCTGGACTCCCAAGCATTATACCAATCTGCGTCTACAGATTTAAAGTACTCTGGTTCCTCTATAAGCTTTCTGAAGCTAATCGTGAAATCTTCATTTCTCGAGGCCAAGCCATTTAGAAAACCACTTATCAGTTTTAAATCCTCAGATGTAGGTTTAGTTATGCCTATTTTTTTTCCAAATTTTTTAAGCCATAAACTTCTGATTTGACTTGGCATTTTTTGGATTAACTCATTGAATTCATTTAATACTTCATTGTTATTTTTTACTATTGGTAGTAGTGCGTTTGCCAACTGTGCCATGTTCCAAACAATTACGTCTGCTTGAGCTGAGTAAGCATACCGACCGTAAGTGTCTATCGAAGAAAAAACCTTTGAGGCGCTATATTTATCCAAAAATGCACATGGTCCGTAATCTATTGTTTCACCTGCAATTGAACAATTGTCGGTATTCATTACGCCATGTATAAACCCAATACTGAGCCAGTTTGTAACTAAATCACACTGTGCATTAATTACGCGGCTCAAAAAATCTGTAATTGATTTTGCGTCATCATAATGACGCTTCTTTGTGTATTTGTATAACGTTTCGAGAGCTTCAATATCTCCATTGTGAGCAAAGTATTGAAATGTTCCAACGCGAATGTGGCTTTTAGCGACTCTGGTTAAAATTGCCCCAGGCAGTACGGTTTCTCTCAAAACTTTATCGCCAGTTCCTACTGCTGCTAAAGATCGAGTTGTGGAAATTCCTAAATGATGCATGGCCTCTGATACTATATATTCTCGTAGAACCGGACCTAACCAAGATAATCCATCTCCATTGCGAGAGTAGGGCGTTGTTCCAGAACCTTTTAACTGTAAATCGTATCGGCCCGATTTTGTATTCAACTCACCCAAGAGAAGTGCTCTCCCATCTCCAAGTTTAGGATTATAATAGCCAAACTGATGTCCTGCATAAGCCTGCGCCAAGGGATCTGCGCCTTCTGGTAATATTTGGCCTGCAAATATCAATTCTAGCCCGTTTTTGGGAAGTTTTATCTCTAATTCTTCGGCTAGATTAGAATTGAAAGCGATCAGCTTTGCTTTTGTAACGGGAGCAGGCTTCTGTTTGTAAAAAAAATGGCTGGGAAGATCAGCATAGGTATTGTCGAATGGAAATAGAGCGTTCATCCTTGCGTAATCGACCTTTTTTACCAACTTAGTCAATGTTTAGTTTAAAGGCGAGCCAATCGTTCAGTCAATAAAGAGAAAAAACCGTCAGCGTTCACACTACCAATAAAATAGGCGTTTGGGGTTCGTTTTGTAACCTTCCACCAGTCGGCAACTGTCATCCCTAGTGTAAGTTCCGATTTGGTTTCTATTTCAACATTAATATGACGACCTGAAAACAAATCTGGCGATAGTAAATATGCAATGACACAAGGGTCATGCAATGGTGCACCGTCTGATCCATATTTCTCTTTATCAAACCTTTCAAAAAAGTCGGTCATTTCAGCAACTGCTTTACCTACCGGTGTATCCAATGCTCGAAAAGCATCATTTCTTACTTTTGTTACAAGAGCTTTATGTGTCACATCAAGAGGTAAGACAGTGATCTTAATGTTTGATCGAAATACTATTTCTGCCGCCTCTGGGTCGACATAAATATTAAACTCTGCTGCAGGCGTTATATTACCAACTTCAAAATACGCCCCTCCCATCAGAATAATTTCTTGGATTTTTTCCTTAATGTCTGGTGCTTTTTCGATTGCTGTTGCTATATTTGTTAGTGGCCCTAAAGGACATAACGTTATAGTTCCCGCTTCATTATCACGAATTGTTTCAATTATAAAATCTACCGCATGTTTCTTTTGAAGAGGCATGTCAGGATCTGGAAGTGAAGGTCCATCCAGACCAGTTTTCCCGTGAACATGCTCGGCTGTTACAAGTGGCCTTTTCATCGGAGTATCACAGCCTGCAAAAACTTTTACGTCGGTATTATTCGCTAGTTCACAAACTATCCTTGCATTTTTTTCTGTTAAATAGAGTGGAACATTACCGGCCACTGCTGTAATTCCCAAAACCTCAATTTCTTTGGGGCTAGCAAGGGCAAGCAGTATCGCTACAGCATCATCTTGACCAGGATCTGTATCAATTATTATTTTTCGTGGTAGCATAATAAATTTAGTTTTCTTTGTTTTCCATTTACAAAGTAACTTTATACAAAAAACCTGCACTTTGAAAAGTGCAGGCTTTAATAGTAACCTTTTTTATTTAGCCATCAAAATTGACAATCTCGGTAAGTTTGAGAGCTGAGCTTCTTAATTTAGCTAAATCCATAAGGTTTACTTTATCCGCTTTAAACGAACCCCAAGTTTTTACTAAGTTTGCAGCTTCTGTCCCAGGTGCAATTGGATATTCGTAATTTACTTCTGCGTAAATTTCTTGAGCTTCTGGTGAAGTCAAGAACTCCATAAATCTTAAAGCGTTATCCGGATTAGGGGAATACTTAGCCATTGCTACTCCAGAGATATTAACATGGGTTCCGCCATTTTTGAATTTTGGGAAAATAATGCGTACGCTGTTTGCCCACTCTTTTTGTTCATCATCGGAAAGCATTTTTCCCATATAATATGTATTTCCGACTGAAATATCACACTCACCTGCCCAAATTGCCTTTACCTGTGCCCTATCATTCCCTTGAGGTTTTCTGGCTAGATTACTTTTTAAGCCCTCCAACCATTTTTGAGCTGAGGCCTCTCCGAGATGATGTATAACCGCCGAAGTGAGGGCAACATTGTAGGCATTTGTCCCTGAACGGGTACATATTCGGCCAGACCATTTTGGATCTGCTAACTCTTCATAAGTCTCGATTTCTCCATCAGAAACTCTATCCTTGCTGGCGTAAACGATCCTTGCACGCGTTGTAAGTCCAAACCAATGATTATCAGGGTCTCGATATAGTTCTGGAACATTTTCTGATAAAGAACTGCTTTGAACAGGTTGGGTTAAATTTTCTAAAATTATTCCTGCTAGCCTAGATATATCAACGGTTAGCACAACATCGGCAGGACTTCGTTTTCCTTCCGCCTTCATTCTCTCGATCATACCTTTTTTTAGATATGCAACATTAACTTTTATTCCTGTTTGTTGAGTAAATTTATCGGTTAGCGGTTTGATTAGATCGGGTTGGCGATAAGAGTAAACGTTTACCTCCGAGGCCATTAAAACTCCAGCGTTGGTAAATAATATTAACAGAGCGGTCATAAATTTTTGCATGATGATTTCCTTTTCTACTCACACTAAAGTAAACCTGATAAAAATTGTCAAGAATAAATCTTGATAAAAATACTAAGAAATAGTAAATTGAACCAAAAGA
>NZGN01000116.1:0-10833 GCA_002691045.1 Marinovum sp. | reverse complement strand
AATTAAATCTGCTTGAAACCCCAAATATATAAGGTTATATTACTTTTCCACTCAAAAGCGGGAATAGCTCAGCTGGTAGAGCGCAACCTTGCCAAGGATCCTCTTCTAACCCTCTAAACCCTTTAAAACCTATGCTCCAAAAGAAATTTAATTATTTTTCGTAACTTTTTGTAACTTTTTATTTTTTAAACCGTTAATTAATTACTAACGGAGACAAAAATGAAATTAGAACAAGCAAGAAAAATTTTAAATGCTCATTTACAAGGCATAAATATTGAAACTGGCGAGCAATCAAAAGTAGTGCCCCTAAATCCAGTACTAACAAAAGCATTAAGAAAAGTAATTTCTCCCTCAAGAGAAGAAATACAAATGATGTTAAATGAAAGTTGTGGTTACCCCTCTAGAAGAGGTTTTGCTTGGACTTCCAAAGAAGATAACTTTCTTAGAAATAGTTTTCATCAAACAAAGAGTCTTGATGAGCTCGCACGCCTTCATAAGAGGTCAAAAACAGCTATCTCAAAAAGACTTTATGCAATGGGATTAACAGACAGCCAATATGATTCACCAACATTTAGAGGAAAGCAGAAATTTACAATTCATATTTGATTCAACAAAGCTTTAAAATTTGTTAAATTTAACTAATGCTAAATCGTTCATTAGTAGCAATATCTGTTCTTATTTCTGCAAATTTATTTAGTAGTGATACTCATTGGGAGTGTGTCCCAAATGATGATTTTATTGAATATGCCGATTGTACCTCGAACAATGGCAAGCAAGTCAGAGTTCAGACTCCTGATCAGCTCGGAGACAATTTCACTTTAAATGCAAAATTTCCTTCAGGAAGTTTTTTTGAGGGTTCCTCCAAGAATGGAAAGCTATTTGGTAAAAGAACTGATCCAAATGGACAAATTATTGAGGGAGTTCTTGAGGGCATATATTTTGAGGGTGAGGGTACTATTATTTACCCGCCAGAAAGTATTGAAGAAAAATATGTTGGTTATATTTCAGTTGATCAACCAAATGGTCAGGGAAAAATCTATTACAAAGATACAGAGAATTGGTTATATGCTGAGGGTACCTTCAAAGATGGAGAGCATGTTCAGGCTACCTATTATCAAAAAGATGGAACAATTGTAAAAGGCTCCGTAGTAAATGGATTTTATCAAGGGTATGCAGAAGTAGAGTATGAACCCGAATCTACATATAGGAGCTACTCAGGCTATGTTGTAAATTCTAATTGGCATGGTTATGGGAAATTAACATATAAAAACGGTAATATTTATGAAGGATATTTTATTGAAAATAACCGAGTCGGGTTTGGTGTACTCACCTTTTCCAAGGAAATAGTTAGCGAGGGATTTTCCTATCAAAGAGCAGAGGGGGTATGGACTAATGATGCTTTGACAGGATATGCAAATATATATTCTAGCGATGGCTCTTTGTGGTATTCAGGTCAAGTTACTGATGGGCTCAGAGATGGGTTGGGTACATCACACTTTGACGGCGGTGTATGGGTCGGAGAGCATCTTAATGATCAACCAACTGGAAATGGAAAGGTCTTATATGATGATGGTGAATACTATGAAGGGTTTGTTGTGGAAGCGGTATACCAAGGTCCTGGAAAGCTTTATTATCCAAAAGTAAATGAGACTTATATTGGAAATTTTAATGATGGTTCATTAGAGGGTGAGGGAGAGTTTTACAACGGTGATTGGAGATATAATGGGAATTTCAAAAACGGGTTATTTGACGGTTCAGGCAAAATAACACTTGCCAATGGCGATAGTTATTTCGCAACCTATAAGGAAGGTATTTATCAAGGCGAGCTAGATATTATTCCTGATAAGACTTTTGCAAGAGTTGCATTAGTTATAGGTAATGATAACTATGACTCATCTCCATTAGATAATGCTATTTCAGATTCATTAGGTGTAAAAGTAGCTCTTGAGAGCAATGGTTTTGAAGTTATTCATGAAACTGATTTAACTCAGGCAAGTTTTCTTGGAGCGCTTGAAAAGTTTGAGCGCGCACTCAAAAGGTATGGTCCGAGTACCGAAGCATTATTTTATTATGCAGGACATGCTGTTCAGGTCGATGGCATTAATTACCTCAATCCGGTGGATGCAAAAATTGAAACTAAATATGATTTGGATGTGCGTTCTATTAGTGTTTCTAGAATTTTTTCAATCCTTGAAAAATCAGTGTCTGGGGTGAAAATTGTTATTCTCGATGCCTGCAGAAACAACCCATTTAATAGCTTTGTTCGATCACCGCAGTTGGGGCTAGCGCAAATGAATGCACCTTCCGGAATGATCATAAGCTATTCGACCGCTCCTGGTTCAGTAGCTTTGGATGGTACAAGTGAGGGCTATGGTTTTTTTACAGGTAGCCTAGTAAATGCAATTAATACGCCAGGTTTGACGATCGAGGAGGTTTTTAAGAAAACTAGACAGTCTGTAGTCTCGCTAACTAATCGCCAGCAAATACCTTGGGAGTCCTCATCGTTGCTGGGAGACTTTTACTTTAAAAAAAGTGCGGATTAAAAAGAAACTATTTTTTGTAATTTTTGTAAATATTTTTTTATTTACAAATGTTTCCGCCTCACCAATATCAGCATTAACAAAACCAATTTCAAAGTTCTTTAATGAATTATTTTCTACTGCCGCACCAAAAGTTCTCAAAGAGGAGAATATTTTACTCAAGAGTAGTGAAGTCATAACCAGGGAAATTACCCCAATTTCTAAAACATTTAAAAATACTCAGTCAGATCTAATAGATTTATATCCTGCTAATGATGACATAAATTTTTTTATCAAAGCCAAAGGTGTCAGCTTCGATGAGGATCTAAAGCCTTATTATGATAACTGGAATACTCTGAGAACAGATCATCCAGAGTATTATCAAGTTCTGTCAAAAGAACTGGAGACCTCAGTATTCTCCAAAAACTTATTAGAGGATGATCTAGTCTTAAGGCTTGCTAAAAGTGAATATATTCTTTGGACATCGCTATTTTCAGTAGCTCTGCTAAGCTCAGATCTTGAAGCAATGCATGGCGGTCAAGTTAAAAGAAATCCAAACACATTTACAAAAGAAGATTCATATCAGCTAGCTATCAGGGGGATCAATTGCTTACAAGCATATCAACTCACCAGGTTAAGACTACCTAACTTAACTTACAAAGATTTTTATTCAGCGTTTTCAACTAACTGTCCCTCAAAGGAGCCTGATCATAAGGCACTCCTAACGTATCTGGATAAATCTAAAATTAAAAATTAAATTATTTTGTAACAACTTTAGTTTTACTTCGTTGTATCTAGTAACAACGGAGTAATTTAATGACAACATTTATAACACAACAAGAATCAGTCCAAGATGACATTAAAAGCGTAGGTATCTTTTTATGGGTAGTAACAGGATTTATGTTGCTGAGAAGCATCGCAGACCCATGGTTGCTTGCCGATGTAGGAATATTAGGACTTATGGCATATTTTGCGCATATTAAGCATTCAGCCAAGGCAGTATATTTTGCTTCTGGCTATTATATTTTAGATTCAATGTTTGGAATCGAAATCTTACTTGAGTCACCAATAATACTCATAGTAAGAGGCGCAATCCTATACTGGATGCTTGCAACTGCATATAAGGCTTATAAAGCTAATAAAAATCCTGATTTACTGGTTGAAACAGTATAGTTAATAAGTATTGATGGGGTGTTTAACCACCCCATTTTTTTATGGCAAAATAAATATGTGGATGATTTTGAAACACAACTTTTTGACGAGGAAATGCATCGAAAGATATGGTTTCGTGCATTGTCACTCACTCATCATGAGGAAGATGCCAAAGATCTATTGCAGGATACATTTCTTAGGGCTATCGAAAAGAAAGATAGCTTCGATGGTAATCATCTGGATCGATGGCTTTATACAATTTGTAGAAACATTTTCTATGATGACGTCAGAAAACAGAGCTACACCATGAAAGATGGCGATAAATCAACAAAGCAAAAAAAAGAATTTACAGCAATTGATGAGATGCCTGAGCAATCAACACATGGCGAGCAGGGCTTAATGGATACTCAAAAAGATTTTGAGTATTGTCTTCAGGAACTTTCTGATCTGGATCGGGAAGTTATGTCCATGACGCTAACTCACTCAAATGATGATATTTGTGATGTGCTCGAATTATCAAATGCAAACCTAAGGGTAAAGATCCATCGGGCAAGATCCCAACTCGCAGATTGTATGGGAGTGGTCCATTGAACGAACAAGATAAAATTCTTCTTTCAGCTTATTTAGATTCAGATCTTAATGATACTGAGACAGCATATGTGGAGGAGCTCTTGCAATCCAGCGATGAGGCTAAAGATTACCTAGAGAGCATGAAACAGGTCAAGCTTGAAAATAAAAATTTCTTTGAAAATTCACTTCAAAGTCAGACCTTCAAAGAGAGTTCAAGCTTCCTAAAAGAGCTTCAATCCAAACAGACTAAAAAATTCTCCTTATCTGATTTTCTTTTTGAAAGAAAGCTTTTATTTTCAAACTTAGGGACTTTGTCTGCTGCATTTTTGATTTTCTTTGTTGTCACTGACCCCAATCAAATTGTAGAAAACGATACATTAGAATCAGATTCATTTACAGACTCTATTCTTGAGCAAGAATTTTTAAAGTTTAGAGGTGCTGATGATCAGCCATTTGTGAAAGATGCAATTTTAAAAATGCATAATGAGAAAGTAACTAATTCCTTTATCAAGCATGGATCAGAGGGTTATTTACTGCAAATTACTGACCTCATCATCAACAGCGAATATTCAAAATGCTATAAATTCAAATTATCAATTGATAACATGATTGAGGACGGTGTTGCTTGTGTAAAAAATGATACAGATGTCGAGATTATTTATATTACTAACGGTTAGTTTTTTTTCATTCTTTTGTTCATCTGATGAGTCCTTGTGCCCAAATACTATCTATCTAGCCCAATTAGATAAGCCCAAACAAAATGGTTCCGAAATTCGAAAGAATTGTGTCTCAGCATTTGAAAATGAATTTGGTAACGCTTGGTTATATCTAGAAAATCAAAACTTTGAAACAATTAAATCTTCAAGCTATCTTCAAAAAGTTCTTGTATCAATGTATTTGTTAGATGACAAGAAAACTCTAGAGATGTTTGAGGATCACATACTTAAATTAATGCAATTAAATCCAGCGCTATTTTTTGACATTGTTTGGGATGGCAGATTTCAATTTTTGTCATCTATTGGGTTTATTGATAATGAGGAAGATACGATCACAGTCAAAGATTTTTTTACTAAGCTTGATTTAAATACTGATATTGGTAAAAACCCTGCCTTAGATATCGTTCTTTCTTACTATAAAGATGAAATTTCAATTTATGATGCGTTGAACTCTGAGCATTTCAAGGATATTCCTGCTCAGGTTTCGCATGAGATGTTTGAATCTACTCTAAGCGATCAAAATGTAGTTGATTCAATAGATGTGGAAATTTTAAAAGAATATGTAAAATTTATAGGACCAGTCTCAGGCTTTATATATGACGATGATATCTTCAAAGTCTCGAATGGGATGTATTTTGCTCTAAATAGCGATAACTTTGAGTTAGGACTCCAAATAATTGAAGATTTTGAATCAAAATTTTTCCCTATTTTTGGTAACGAAGGTCAATTGATTAAAAATCAAATGTCGTTGGCATTAGTGAATTCTGATGGATTGAACACTTACTCCAACATTCCAGCTGCTCAAGACATTATCAAACGTAAAAATTATCTTATACAAATGGTAAAAGAAAATTCTCCTGATCCTGATGAGCTTCGCTATGACAACCCAACCAGGACAACAGATATCTTAAATTCTGATAAATTTTTAAGTTTATTTGTTCTGCATAATTGCAATGATGCTCTTGAAGGTTTTTCTGATATCTTTAATAGATTTAAAAATCAACTTGATTATATTCAGAGCTTAGAGGGACCCATTGAAGAAGTAAAAAGATATCATTTCGGATATGAGGGACACCTGTTTAATGATGAAAATCCAACCCTTCTTCCACTTTTTGCATCGATTTGCGCTTTTGAAAGCAATAAATATATTGAGGCTAAACAATACTTAGACTTTTCAAATCAAGCACTTCAATATCTCGGTGATTATATAGATCCTACAGTAATTGCCTTATATGAGATTTTATTACTTTACAGCGAAATAGATTATGAGGATATGAGTGATACTTTGGATGGATACAATGACTTTATTGCTAAATACAGAGACAAAAGCAGTATTTATATTCTTGAAACATATCAAGGGCAATTACTTGAATTGCTCATTAATCAGGTATTTAAAATATTTTCAATATTAACGGATTCTGACGTACTCCCTGAAGAGATTTATGATCCTTTATCAATATTTAGCTTAAAGATGCAAATTAATTCTGGCTCTGAATTTAATAATTTATTATTGTCAAAATCGTCTAATGATTTAAATAAAAATCAATCAGAATATCTTAGAATTCGTGAAGAATTATTTGAGCTAGAAAAAGAGCTTTTAACAAATTTTGATGAGAATATACTTAATGAAATCGAGCAACTATCATCTCAAAAAAATACATACCTTCAAAAAATCTATCAGTCTAACTCAGCCATAGATTCAATTCATAATCCAAAATATCCGTCCATTTCTAAATTACTGAGCCACTCCTTTACTCAACCAATAGTCATACCGAACCTATCTATTCACTCATCAACTTTTTTAATTGTTAATAATGGAAAGATTAAATTTGTTGAGTCAAAAATGAACAAAGATACTTATAATTATTTTCTCAGAAAGTTAAATAGCTCAATCACAGGAGAATTGACTAATGATGGACTGACGTTTGATTTTGAAGCAGCATACAAAATCTATGATTCTTTACTAAAAGAGGTATTTGATAGCATTGAAACTGATCAATCCGTATTAATTTATGGATCAGATTTATTAGGATTACCAATTTGGGCACTTCCAAGAAACAAACCAAAATCTTTAGATTATTTTACAAATTTTTTAGATTCAGATTGGATGATTAATGATTATTCTTTTGCTTATTATTTTCCAGTCAACACCAGGGAGGAACTTAGAGAAAATTATAAAAATGAATTTATAGGATTCGGTAATCCCTATTTGGATTCTAAATATAAATTGCCAAGGCTTCCATCTGCAGAAAATGAAATGATCCAGCTTGCTTTGTTTTCCGGTGAGTCTAAAGACAATATTTTTATTGATCAAAATGCAACAAAAATGAATCTGCTGGCTAAATTATCGGAACCAACTAAACGATTTGCGATCGGTACTCACTCCATTTCTTATGATCCTAAAAATAATATTTATCAACCCTCTCTTTTATTTTCTGGTGAGGATTCAATTCTTACGCCTGATGAAATATTTTCAAAAAATATTAATATAGAATTGGTTCTACTGACATCCTGTAATACCTCAGATTATAAGGATAGTTTTGACTTTACCCTTTTACCCAGATCCTTTTTAGTTGCCGGGGCAAAGACAGTAATTTTTTCTAATTGGGAGCTAGAAAGTTTATCAACATCTAGAATTTCTGAGGGAATTTTTAAGAATCTTTGGCTAAACAAAAATTTATCGACAGAAGAATCATTAAGATTGTCAATAAAAGAAGCCTTAAGATCTCCAGATTCAATGCGTGATTTACATCCTAAATTTTGGGCGGGGATGTCAGTTGCTTACGGCACAATATAATTTCTTTGTAACAAACATCTAAGAATTTCGTTGTATTAGGAAACAACAGGAGTTTTCTAATGAACTTTAAAGAAATTAAGTTAAATGCATCAAAGGACCTAATGCGTTTTGCATGGGGTCTTGAAATTACATTTTGTTTCATTGGGCTTGCAGCAGCTTTTTCCCTAACAATGCAGGGAATTCAAGGCAGTGAGTACCAATCGGTTTTTCATCCATCAGTCTTAGTAGGCTTTTTAGCTCTGGGTGCAATTGCCTTTGTTGAATTACTAAAAATTCCAACAATGAAGGGTATTTTGCTTTCAAAATCCATGTTTACTAAGTTTTTTGGAATTGTCTTCTTAATAGGTGCTTGTTTAATTACCTTTGAAACAATGTCTACTGGATTAGAGCAAAACATCACTAATCGTGAGACCAAAATAGATGAGGCTAGGATTATCGTCAATGATCTTAACGAGAACATTGTTGTCCTGAATAACAAAATTGAAAGCATCGGCAGCAAATCTGATTCTGAGATAAGAGAAGAGATCGATAATGGCTTGCAGATAGCGCTAGCTACGATGAATGATGATATCGAGAATCTCAGAAAGAGAGAGCAAGAGATCAGATCAAACCTTAATTCAACTGAGGTCAACGAGTTACTCAGGCAAGTAACCTCATTGGAACAATCCAAAGAACAAAAAACATCACTCTATCAAACTAACCTCAACCAAATTAACCAGGAGTTGCTTAAGCTCAATGAGGATGAACAAACACAATTATCTGATGCTTTTCTAAAGGGCAGCATCATACAAAAGTTTGCAGATCGAAGAGATGCTATCAAGGCAGAAAAAGCCTTACTAAAAAATGAATACGATGCATCCATCAAATCTATCGATCGAAAGATCACAACTTTGAATAATAAAATTGCAAAGCTCTCTGAGCCAGACGCAAAAACTAGTCAAGAACTCAGTGCCATTGGTAAGGATATCGCTAAGTTAATCAAAGATAAGAACAAGCTTATTTTAGATGCGAATAAGAAATCTGAAGCTTTGCTTACCATTGCAGCAGATAATGAGATCTTAATTGCTCGACTTAATAATGAAAAATCTTTATTAGAAACTGATCTTGCTAGCGCAAGAAATCAGCTTGCCAATGAAGCAAAGCATTCTTTCATTCACAGGATTGCACTTAAAATTTCATCTGCTGATCATGCGGCTGATTTAACAATTCAAGAAGTAGGGAATGTAGCGATGTTTTTTGTGGTCTCCATAGCAGTCATCATTGCTTGCAGCGGTCCTCTAATTACATTCCTTGCCATGAGAAATATGATTGAAGAATATCAGCCAAGAAAATCAAAAGTTAGACCGGCGATCAGAAGAACTTTGGTCACACTACGTAAGAAATTAATGCAGCCTAAGATCGTTAAAGAGATCGAAGAGGTTGTGGTTGAAAAAGAAGTTATTAAAGAGATCCCGGTAGAAAAGGAAGTTTATAAAAAGGTAGAAGTGCCTGTCCCATATGAAATAACTAAGTACGTGGGTGTACCGGTACCAACCGAAACCAAAGACCTTCCAGTCATGCCTGAGATCAATGGCAAAGGGCTGGATAAGTTAATTCAAGGAGGTAAAGCAGCATGAGTAGAGCAGTATACGATTCATCAGCCGTTGATAATTACCTCAATGAGCTCTCTAAAAGAGAGGCAGAGGTCACAAGAACCAGGCAGATAGATAACACCATCAAAGAAGTACCTTACCAAGTGCTTAGGTGGGCAGGGCGCCTGCTACCGGTTGCAATCTTAATTTGGATATTGGGACACGCAATCAGCAACGCCCTAAGTTATGAAAGAATTGTTAAGAACGAGACTATTAGTTCAACCAACAGCAATTCTCAGGATTCAAAAGGTGCGCTATCAGATGATGAGCTCATCGATGTGGATTCAATATTAGCTGATGCCGATAATCAAGCAACGGCGTTTCCAGAGGTAGACGAGCCCGATGTAGCTGCTGAATCGGTTCGCAATTACTACATGTTCGACAGCATCCCATTTTCTGGGTCAAATTTTGATGTGGTAACGGTTGGAAGGCAGTATGCTGAAAAAGGCTCAGCACCTTCTGAAGAGTTTTGTTACGTCAATGTAAATAAAAACGATGGCACATCCACCCGAGTGGACTTCATTTACATCCAAGAGGGTGAGAGATTTGATCACGAACTCACTCAAGAGATCGCAGATAATACCGGAGTTCCATTAAGTGAATTTAAAGCAGCGAGGTCAAAATGCACCATCTAAGAAATTTATTTATAGTTTGTTGTTTATTACTTGTCTCTAACACTGAGGCAATGAACAACAACGCAATCTTTAACAAAGCACTCTCAGGTGTGGTTTACATTCAGGGTGATGAGGGTATGGGCTCTGGTGCAATTATTTCAAAACACGGTTATGTGCTGACCAATTGGCATGTTATCAAAGACAACCCTAATTTAAAATTTGTGACCTTGGGAGATGGCGACTTTGATGAAAACATCAGAGAGGCTGTCCTTATAAAGTACAACGAACTTAACGATTTAGCTCTACTAAAGTTAACCACAATTCCAAGAGGGGTTGATGTCATAGAGATGAGTCAGGTCATGCTTAAGGTCGGTGAGTCTGTTCATGCATTGGGTCATCCAAAGGGTGAACTGTGGTCTTACTCAAAGGGATATATCAGCGGAATTAGGTCAGGTTACTCCTGGGGTGGTACTCCTGAGGAGCCTATGTTTAAAGGTGATGTGTATCAAATGCAAACACCGATAAATCCAGGTAACTCAGGAGGTCCACTTTTAAATAACCATGGCAATCTAGTCGGAATAAACTCGTTCACGGAACCGGATGCTCAAAACATTACCTTTGCCGTAACTGTGGAAGAGATCATTAGGTTCCTTGCTTCCTAGTAGCCAGGAAGGTTTTTAAAATCATCTGCTTGCAAGCTGACATATCGCTCGAGCATTCGCAGAGACTTCCATCCCCCCAGCTTCTGAAGTTGTAATGCAGAAGCTCCCTCAGCAGCTTTTCTTGTTGCCCAGGTATGCCTCAAGTCATGAAATCTTATTTTGAGATTGCATT
>NZGN01000115.1:0-10746 GCA_002691045.1 Marinovum sp. | reverse complement strand
AGAAAATAATTGTGCTTATATTTTTATCTTGAAGATGATCTTTTATGCAAAATGAGCTTGGCTAATTTATCATCTCGTTGTTTTTCAAAATTTTCACGTTTAGTTTCATCAAACAGATTAAGGATTTCTTCCTTTAAACCGTTTTCTAAGACTGATGACCAATCTAAACTGGGGTTATTAAACATTTCTTGGTACATCTGTTCATATCTTTCAACATACCCAGATATTCCTTCAGGTGCATTCAAGTGAATGGTTTGAAAAGGTCCCATAAATGACCACCTTAGACCGAGACCATGAGAAATTGCTGTGTCTATGTCTTTTGCCG
The DNA here is from genome assembly GCA_002691045.1 of Marinovum sp. GTDB lineage: Bacteria > Pseudomonadota > Alphaproteobacteria > Rhodobacterales > Rhodobacteraceae > Salinivivens. The sequence goes on along the minus strand of NZGN01000115.1, from coordinate 10,421 downwards.
ATGCAATGCCTTCTTTCTTAAGCTCGAAAGCTTCGGCAAGTAAAGCGCCTTGCAAACGATTAACGACAAAGCCGGGTATTTCTTTTGTCAACTCTATGGGTACTTTGTTTATTGAACGAATGATTTCCTTTACTCGCTGGGTTACAGCTCCTTTTGTAAAAGGAGCCGGAACTACTTCGACAGCAGGTATGAGGTGGGGCGGGTTAATTGGATGAGCAACGAGGCACCTGTGTTTTCCAAGAACGTCATTTGCGTAAAAAGATGTTGGAATTCCTGATGTCGAGCTGGCTATAGGAATGTTGGTTGGTGTTGCTTTATCTATCTCATGGGTTAATTTTTTTTTAATTTCCAGGTTCTCAGGGCCGCTCTCCTGAATGTAAATGCTGTCCTGTGTGGCTTCAGATAGGCTCTGGGCGAGATGAGTTTTCTCTAAATAATCTGAGATACTATTATTGGGAATTAACCCAAGATTTTGCAGATCTTTTAGTTTGGATTTTATTTTTTCTTTTGCGGTCTCAGTTGCACCTTCGGTGGGATCGAATAAAGATACACTAAAACCCGCGCTTAAGAAACTGACAGCCCAAGACTGTCCAATCAGACCACATCCAATTAAGGCAACTTTTTTTTTCTTATTTTTATCTGCCATTTTAGCAGTTTTTCCTCGGCTTTAATTGTGAAACTTTTAGTTTGAATTTTAGTTCCTTAATTGTAATCTAAATTAAAAAGTGAAACTACATCTACGGAGTAAAAAAGTGAAAAAAGCTTGTTTTTGCGGTAAAGTAACTATGGAGTTTCCTGAAAAGCCTCTTCTGCATTTTATGTGCCACTGCACTGATTGCGACTCTTTATGGAACGGGGCATACATGGGTTTTGTTTATCCTACAGATGAGGTCACTATCGGTGGTGAAAAATCTAATTATAAATTTAATGGTGGCAGTGGTTTGGGTTTTGAGTTTGATTTCTGTGCGACGTGTGGAACTAAGGTAGCTTCCCGACCAGAAGTAGTCGACGGATTGACTTACATTCCTGCAGGTTTTCTAAAAAATGAAGTAGATTTTTCTCCTCAAGTTGAGATTTTTGCATACAATAAATATAAGTGTTTTGGTGATCCGGAGACTTTAGTTGAAAGTTTTGACAATAATGGAACGGTAGAAAGAATATCGGCGGTTATAGAGGCCATGAATCAAGCTTAAAAACTGTAATAACTTTATAATTCGTCGATAAACTTCAATAATGTCTCTCTATCAATTTTTTGTGGATCGTATTCTAGTTTTAAACCGTCAATTTCTTTTCTGATTTTTTTACTAACTGTAGTTTTCCTTGTTAAAACGTAACTTGCGATGGGTTTATCAATTCCCTTTGCTTTCACATCAATTTGGGAAGAAGTTTCAAACTTATTTTTTATTAAATTGTGTACTGCAGATGAAACTAAAATTGAGTTTTTAGGCGCCGCTTGTTCTAATCGAGATGCGACGTTAACAGCCCGACCAATGGCCGTGTAGTCAAGGCGTTGCGCACTACCAAAATTACCAACGTTACATAGTCCATTATGGATCCCAACACGCACTTCGAGCTTGTCAGGGAAGTTATAAGTTTCCTGAACATGTTGCTGATTTTTGTCAAGAAAGCTGAGCATCTCCATAGCCATATCACAACATGCGGCTGCATCTTCTTTGGCGCCGTTTGTTTCAGGATCGCCAAAAAAAACCATTACTGAATCTCCAATGAACTTATCGATTGTTCCTCCATATTTGAGAGCAATATCGCACATGTTGGTAAGATAAAAATTAAGAAAGTTTGAGAGATCCTCAGCCTCCATCTGCTCAGAAATTGTTGTAAAACCTACAATGTCAGAGAAAAAAATTGTTAGTTTTTTTCTGGAACTTTTAGCTGAAAATTCGGCACCCGAAAAAATTTTTTCACAGATTTGTGGTGATAGGTATTTAGATAATTGCTCTGAAGCTTTTTGTAATTTGTCTCGCTGAGCATCTGCTTCGACTTTAGCCTCTTGCACGAGAGTTTTTTGGCGTTCCAATTCACTTGCTAGTGATTTCCGTAATCGAGCTTCTAACTTGAGTTTACTATTTTCTTGTTTAAGCGCTTTAAGTTCTTCCATATTTTCCATTAAACAAACTTTCTTAAACTCAATTAACTTATGATAAACACAGATTATCAGCTCAAAAAGAACTTATTAAGTTTTGAATAATAAAAATTTACTCTATTTAAAATGTATTAATTAGGGATTTGTTTTGAAAAGTTATATTTTTCTATCCTTGGCTATTATTTTTGAAGTTTGTGGTACTTTGCTTTTACCTGCATCTCAAAACTTTACTAAAATAGTTCCAACAGTGGCCTTGGTAGCGGCCTATGTGTGCTCATTTTATTTTTTAACATTTGCTCTTAAGACAATTCCCATAGCGATTGTTTACGCATCTTGGGCGGGCCTTGGTATTTTGTTAATTGCAGTATTAAGCAAATTTATTTTTGATCAATCGTTGTCTTGGCAAGTCATTCTGGGGCTAATTTTGATCATTTTGGGAGTGATCTTGGTCAATACTTTCTCTAGCTCACACGAATTTGAGTAATGGTTATAACGCGTAGCCTGTAAATTTAGTCCATATTATTTTTACTTAATCTTGCTCTCATTTTAAGAAAAGACTCTTCACTGCCATCGTAAAGCGTTCCAAACCATCGATCGAGGGGCAAAATACCATCCGCGTAGTTGCACTCGAAGTGCTTGTGATGCAGGTAATGCGCATAACTATCTATATCAAAGCTAGTTTCGTCGTTAGCTTTTATTCTTTCAAATCCAGCGTGACCTGGTGCGGGACTTAAACCAGCATGAACTAGTGTCGCAATGATAAAAGCTGGGTGAAACGGAAAGAAAAGGTAAAGAAGAGCACATGAAAAATAAAAAATATGCTCAATGGGGTGCATAGCGAGACCTGACCAAGGACCGGGATTTATGTTTCTATGATGTGTTTTATGGGCCCATCTGTATAAAGGTTCATAGTGAATTAGCCGATGAATGAGGTAAAAATGAAGATCACGCCATAGGTGGATTAGCAAAAGCATAACAACGAAATAAACCATGCTTTCATCAAGATTTATTAACTTTAAGTTATTGTTTGCGGCAAACCATAAAATAAAAATTTCGAAACAAGACCAAATAAAAACACCGCTACAGAAGGTTAGAAAGACGTTATCCTTGGTTTGGCTACCAAAGAGAAATTGTCTTGAATTTTCTATGGGCCATTTGGGATTAAACTTAAAATCAATATCTTGGGCGCGTTTCATATATAATCGGTAATGAAAGGCTCCATAGTATATCAAAACAAGAAAGCTATTTTTTGCAAAAACAAGCAAAAAGTTAGTAACTCCCAACTCTGAATAATCCTCTAGTGGAGGTGATAAGATAAACCAAGATACTAAACCTATTCCAACATAAAAAAGGTTCCATGGTAGAAAATAACCAGGAACTGAAAAGATCCATTTAAGCGCTAGGATAGGTGCTAGGGGCCAAACAAATATAGGTGGATAGCTTACGCGTTTTTTAGGGACGTAATGGTCCTTTCGATCACGCTCACCAAAATATTTTTCTTTCATATCTAAATTCAAGTATTTTTAAGCCTATTGTTTGTCTATATTGAATTCAATATTTATAGAATTATCAACTATAGTTTGGAGATTTTATAGTCATCTATGCAAATAATTGATACATGGCAAAAAAGTGCATCGCGATTAATTGCCGTTGCTGCTGGTAGAGAAGCTGCTGAATTAGTAGTTCAAAATTGTCGTTTGGTGAACGTTAATTCAAGAGAAATACTCGATGGCTGGGAGGTGGCCGTTGTAAAGGGTCGTTTTGCATACGTGGGGCCGAGCGCTAATCATTGCGTGGGGGCAAATACTACCGTTTACGATGCCCTTGGAAAATTCATTATTCCCGGCCTATGTGATGGCCATATGCACATTGAAAGTGGGATGTTAACTCCAGCTGAATTTGCGGCGGCAGTAATTCCACATGGAACAACGACAATGTTCACCGATCCCCATGAGATAGCCAATGTGTTGGGCTTGAAAGGCGTCAAGATGATGCATGATGAAGCAATGATGCAGCCAATTAATATTTTTACTCAAATGCCATCCTGTGCACCGTCGGCGCCTGGACTCGAAACCACAGGCTTTGAAATTGGTGCAGAAGAGGTTGCTGAGGCCATGAAGTGGCCTGGTATAATAGGACTGGGAGAAATGATGAATTATCCTGGTGTCATAAATGGCGACCCAAAAATGCTGTCTGAAATGGCTGAAACAATGGATGCAAATAAAACGGTTGGTGGACATTATGCCTCTCCGGATAAAGGTATACCATTCCATGCTTATGTTGCTGGTGGCCCATCAGATGATCATGAAGGTGTCGCTGAGGATGACGCAGTGGCACGTGTTAGGCAAGGTATGCGTTCCATGCTGCGTCTTGGAAGTGCCTGGTATGACGTAGAAAGCCAGATAACGGCTGTAACTGAAAAGGGTTTAGACCCGCGCAATTTTATACTCTGTACGGATGACTGTCATTCTGGAACGTTGGTAAATGATGGCCATATGAACCGAGTCGTTCGGCATGCCATAGATTGCGGTTGTGATCCTTTAGTTGCTATTCAAATGGCTACAATAAATACTGCTAGTCATTTTGGAATGGAAAGAGAGCTTGGAAGTATAACACCTGGCAGAAGAGCAGATTTCATTGTCACATCTAGTCTAAAAGAACTTCCCATCGAAAGCGTATTCGCAAGAGGGCAATGTATTGCGGAAAATGGAAAAATTCTAACGGATTGTCCGCACTATCCCTGGCCGAACACCGTCAGAGAAACCGTAAAATTAGGTAAAAAACTTCTAGCTGATGATTTTACTATATCGGCACCTGAAGGGGTATCATCTGTTAAGGCCAAAGTTATTGGCGTTATCGAAAACCAAGCGCCAACAAAATCGCTAGAGTTTGATTTGCCGGCTGAAGACGGGAATATACAAATCACAGAAGGGGTTTCTTACCTATCATTAGTTGAAAGGCATCGGGGGACTGGATCTGTGACAAATGGTTTTGTCTCCGGTTTTGGTTATACAGGATCTATGGCTATAGCCTCTTCAGTTGCGCATGATAGTCATCACATGATTGTAGTGGGTACTGACAGGAAATTAATGGCAGCTGCAGCTAATAGGCTTGGTGAAGTTGGCGGCGGCGTCACTTTGTGGAAAGATGACGCTGAACGTGCACTGGTTGAATTGCCTATTGCGGGATTGATGTCAGATAGCCAAGCAGCAGAAGTAGCAAATAAAGCGCAAGCTCTCATCTCTGCGATGATTGATTGTGGGTGTAGTTTAAACAATGCTTATATGCAGCACACATTGCTGGCCTTGGTAGTTATTCCAGAACTTCGAATTTCTGATTTAGGCTTAGTTGATGTAAACCATTTTGAATTAACAGAAGTTATTAGTCCAAAGTCTTAATCTAGGCTTTTTATTTATTCTTCTGAAAAATATGTGACTTTAAAATNCCCANCTAATCTAGAATTTANGAAGTCCATTAAGCCATTTTCTACTCTGAAATTTAAATAANATTGGTGGTCTTCTTTGCTGTCCCNTTTCTCATATAAGTAAATTGTTTTTTTGTTTTNGGCCAAAAATGTTCGAATATCTTCAAAACCTTTGTGTTGCCTTGTGATTACNTAACCGTCATCACCTTTGCTCCAATCTATGAAATCTTGAGCTCCTTGTTCGGCCATTGGGAATTCTGNAACAACAATTACCGACATTATTTTTGCTCTTCTTATTGATTAATTTTGATGCACATTTGTTAAACAATTTAGTAATACTTCCGATACGTTTGCATATCTCATTAAATTTGTAAAAAACTGCTTAACAAGATTGTAAAAGCAATTAGTATAATACCAGTGCAATATGTCTGCTGGGAGATGTCTAATGTCTGAAGTTAAAAGAAAGTTTGCAACAATTTTAGCAACAGACTGTGTTTCGTTCAGTAAACATATGGCAGAAAATGAAGAAGCTACTCTTTCGAGCTTAAATAGTTGCAGGGCAATTATTGATGATTACATTGAGCAACATGGTGGTAGAATTTTTCACACTGCCGGTGACTCAGTATTGGCAGAATTTGCAAGTCCAGTTGAAACGGTTAATTGTGCCATTAATTTTCAAGATAGAATTTATGAAAGAAACGAAACACTAAGTAGTAATGGTAACGACAAGCCTTTACTTTGGCGAGTTGGCATACACTGCGACGAAGTAATCTTAGAAAATGAAAATGTGTATGGAAATGGTGTCAACATTGCTGCTAGGCTGGAGGCTCAGTGCTCACCCGGTCAAATTTTAGTATCACGAGCGATTAACGAACAAGTTGTATCTCGTATTCAAGCTATTTCTCAGGCAGCAGGTAAGAAAAAACTAAAAAATATTTCAGACGAGTTTGAAGTATTCTCGATCTGCACAGAAAAAACAACAAATTTAGGTGTGCCTACAAAGTCTTCTGAGGAGCAACATGAAATAAAATCACAGAAGCCAATGATTGCAATTCTTCCCTTCAAGAATTTAAACGCCAACGAGGATAGTACATTTCTGATAGACGGTATATTCGAAGACATACTTACTGAGTTGTCAATGGTAAGGCAGGTTTCGATTGTATCTAGACAATCTAGTATGAACTTTTCTGAAAGTGACGCAAATTTAGATCAGTTTCTTTCTCAGTTTGGTGTGAATTTTCTTATCCAAGGATCAATAAGATCCGCGGGGCCTCGCGTTCGGATTAACGTTTCGTTGGTTGCGTCCGATACTCAGGAAATTCTGTGGAGTAAAAAATTTGATCGTACCCTGGATGATATTTTCGAGGTTCAAGACGAAATTGTTAGAAGTGTTATTCATGAAATTTTAGGTGAGATAGAGGTCGCTAGCCTTAATAGAGCAAAGCGTAAACCGACTGAAAACATGAGTTCTTACGAATTTCTGCTTAAGGGGAAAGAAGGCCATCACGCCCTAACAGCTGAAGCCAACGCAAACGCTCTTAAGATGTTTGATGCGGCGATTGGGGCTGACCCAGATAATGCTCAAGCCTATGCCTGGAAGGCTTGTACGATGGGACAAGCTATGGTGAGAGGATATATTGATAAGCCAATGCAGGAAGTTATGCCGGAATTTAACAAATTAATGTCTAGTGCTCTGAGTATCGATCCAAATGATTTTGAATGCCATCGTCTTCAATGCGCTGTAAACACGATGATGGGTGATATGAAAGCTGCTTTTGAACATGGCAAAAAAGCTTACGAAGCTAACCCAAACGATCCAAGAATTTTACAGCAGTATGGTGAGGTATTACTTAAGACTGGTAAAACGGAAGAAGGGTGCGATTTAACTTTATTGGCACTGGAATATGATCCGATTGCTCAAGGTCAAACTAATAGTGACAAACGAAAAAGCGATGGTGTTTTTGGTTGCGTTTTAGATGATCGTCCAGATGTTGGTTTGGATATAGCATCAGGAATGATAGACAGATCAGAGAAGGTCTTGGTATATTCAGCAGCGCTTGCGGTTGGTAGCAATGGTTCGTTAGAAAGTTTTTCTTGGTTAATTGATGATTTGAAAAAAGCAGACTTTGGGCAAATTGAGGAAGCTATTGAAGAAATGGGTAAATTTGATGTTGTTGTTCAAAGTAAGCTTAAAGAGGTTTTTCTAGATCATATTTTGCCTTTGAAGGAAGCCGCCTAGACAGCCGTCTGTAATCTCATAATCTTTGATTTTCGGTTTCTTGTTATCAAAAACAGGACAATCGCTATGTTCAGAAAATTCCACACAATGCCGTTCCAGAAGGCAGCGGCATAGGATCCCGTCAAGTCATAAATCCAACCTGACATCCATCCACCGATGGCCATTCCCATTATGGTACACATCATAACAAAGCCAACGCGAGTACCGGCGTCCGCTCCAGGCAAATATTCACGGATTATAATTGCGTAGCTTGGAACAATACCACCCTGTGACAAACCAAAAACAAGCGATACGATATAAAGCGATACAAGGCCATCAAATGGAAGGTATAAAAAAAGCGCTATGCACTGAAGGGTCGACCCTATCAATAAGGTGTAAACACCCCCTAATTTATCGGCTATAAGGCCATTTATGAGCCTTGAAATAATTCCGCCGATGAGCATCAATGATAGCATTTCTGCACCAACGGCTGGGCCAAATCCTAAGTCGATACAGAAGGCCACTATATGAACTTGTGGCATAGACATGGCTACGCAGCATCCAATCCCAGCAATTGAAAGTAAAACTGTCAGGGCTTTGGGCGATATACTGACATTTTGACGCTTATCACTAGATGCAGCATCTGAAATTCTAGCGGTTTCCTCACTTATTTTCTTTGCAAGTAACAATGATAAAGGGATCATTATAAAAACTGTGGATAGTGCAAGGATCCAGTATACGTCACGCCAGCCATCTGATTGTAGTGTACTATTGAAGAGTGGAGGCCAGATGGCTCCAGAGAAATAATTTCCACTTGCAATAAGGGCTACTGCTATTCCGCGTCTTTTTAAAAACCAATGCGAGGTGTCCGCGATGAGTGGCCCGAAAGCAGCAGCGGTTCCCAGGCCTATAAAGAATTGTAAAATACTCAAAGAATAGACATTATTGACATACATTGCGGCAACGTATCCAGCTGTATTTACCGTTGCTGCCAATATAATGGTCTTAGTTATTCCATAGCGGTCAACAACGTGTCCCATTACCCAATTACCAATGGCAAAACCAACCATCGTTAAAGCGAATGGAATAGATGCCGTACCTCGATCAATTTTGAATTCCTGCTGTATGTCTGGGAGTACAATAACTACTACCCACATACCTATATTACCTACGGTCGCTAGTAAGAGTGCGATGAACAAGCGTGTCCAAGAGTATAAACTATCGTGTTCTCTCATTAAAAAACAAACTAAACTTTCAGAATAAAAATTTACAAATGTAGTGTTAAGCTTATCGGAGATAGAAATAGATAGTGCAATTTTATACTCTGTTCAACTTACCTCAGCATAGCCAGCGCCATATTTTTCAATATTAATGAATTTTGGTTCTAACATATGACCGCTTGTGCAAAGTAAGTTATCACTCGCCGCCATATCGAGTGCGTATTTCCTCGACTTAAGAGCACTTTCAGCGTCAACATCGAATAGAGTGCAGATATTTGGGTCTTTCAACTGAAGTTTTGGCACATGAATTATGTCACCCATATGGAACATACTTTCATTTCCATCGTCAACTCTGAAGCCTGCATGCCCGGGAGTATGTCCTGGAAGTGATATTATAGACACTCCGCTAATGATATCAGCATTATTTGATAGCAATTCCAGTCTCTCATCAAAGGCAGATAGAACTTTTTTTGCTAAATTTGACCAATCTCTTCCATTAATTTCATCTGAACTAAAAGTTTTTGTGGTCCAATAATCGTGCTCTTCTTGCAATAGTTTGATGTTTGCATTGGCGAATATGGCTGAACCGTTTTCATTGACAGCGCCTCCCATATGATCCGGATGCAAATGTGTCACAAAAATATCGCTTATATCTTCTGGCCCCAAACCTATTTCTTTAAGAGCATCCAATAAAAACCCACACGTTGGACCAAATAGATTCCCACAACCTGTATCAACAAGTAAATTTTGTTTGCCATTTTGAATTAAACAGGCATTAAAATTTGTAAAAGTCAGTAACTGATTTTCATTACTGTTAATTTTATCAGAGTCTTCATCAGATAAATTTTTTAACGCTTCGAGTGGAAGTATACGCTCGCCATCTTGGAGTGCGGTAATCTTTATTGACCCAATGGTAGTTTTAGATGTCCTAGACATATTGCAGTCCTTTTTTCATGCGTGCTCTTTAAGAATACAGTATTTTTAAAAATTGGCATCAATTTTGCAGTTTTTTTGTTGAAGAACTTTTGAAAATATCTTAAAGCCACATAGCTAGCGCTGTGTGGCTTATTTTTAAATAAACTTCTTGGTGGTGGCATTCCACATCACATCTAAAAATAAATCATTGAATACGGATCCGAGATTCAACAGGCGTACACTTATACTTTTTCATAAGGCCTTGGGCTGCCATGCTTTCGCGAACCCATTTTTTTCCATCAGGATTTATAATATGGCTCTCCTGTGATTGCTCAAACATCTGCCTATATTGTATGCAGCCAATCGACTGATCTCTTTTTTCCTGTTGCGACTTTAGAAAAGAGGGAACGTATATAATTCCTAAAATTAAAGTCAAAGTTGCTAAAAAGACTATGAAACTCCAAATAAATGTCTTCATACTTTTCAAGCTCTCTTTTGGGCATACATAATAAAGTTACTCACACAATACGTGTTTGAAAATTT